>JBFLYJ010000422.1:0-3327 GCA_040756635.1 Nitrospirota bacterium | reverse complement strand
CTGACTTTTCTTGATTTTTTATACTGGTTGGTGCGTAGTTGTCGGGGCGTAGCATGCTACGCCCCTACTACTACGCCCTTACGGAATCGGAAAAGGTTTTACATTATGTCGGACAAGGTAAATGAAACAACCCTGATAATTTTAATTATATGCCTCGTGCTCCTGGGGATTGTGACCTTCTCCATGATATTTCTCGCAGTCCGCTACAGGAAGAAGTACAACCCGGATCCGGAGGACATCTCAGGGTCTCTTCCGCTGGAGATCGCATGGACAGTGATTCCCACCATGCTTGTCTTCATCATGTTCTGGTACGGGTGGGAAAATTTCAGGGTCATGCGGGCGGTCCCGGATAACGCGTTTCAGATAAACGTCCGTGCCCGCATGTGGTCATGGAACTTCGAATATCCTAACGGATTAGAAAGCGGCATGCTCATGGTCCCTGTCGGCAAACCGGTAAACCTGAATATAACTTCGGACGATGTGCTTCACAGCCTGTTCATTCCCGCCTTTAAAATCAAGGAGGACGCGGTCCCGGGCATGCAGACGCGGCTCTGGTTTATCGCCCCGCAGCCGGGTGAATATGTCATCTTCTGCTCGGAATATTGCGGTCAGGGCCATTCCTCGATGACTTCGAAAGTCATAGCGATGACAGAAGCGAAATTCGGTGAATGGTATCAAACAAGAGGAGATACAGAAGCAGGGAAAAAACAAGACCGGGATGTATCACAGGTCATGGATGAACATGGTTGTCTCGACTGCCACTCAACTGACGGCTCCGTTCTGACTGGCCCGTCTTTCAGGGGTATCTTCGGGAAGAAAATCACGGTTATCACAGGAGGGAAGGAGAGGGAGCTGACAGTAGATGAAGCATATCTCCGTACTTCAATTCTCTCTCCCGGTACGGACATTACAAAGGGGTATCCTGACGTTATGCCTTCATTTAAAGATGATCTTTCCGAAAAAGAGCTCACAGCAGTTATCAGTTATATTGAGGAGTTGAAGTGATATCATATAAATACTATCCAGGGCTCTGCAAGATAAATATATCGTTCTTCGCTGCCTTGTCCGCAGCCACCGGTTTCGTACTTTCCGGGGCAGGATCAAATATGAGATTCATCATTATGGCAACAGGGGTCTTTCTTCTCTCTTCAGGAGCATGCGCTCTGAACCAGTATCAGGAAAGGTACATTGACACCCTCATGGAACGGACAAAATCAAGACCTCTACCCTCAGGCAGGATAAGCCCTAAGGAGGCCCTTGTTTTATCACTCATCCTTATTCTGTCCGGCCTACTGCTGCTCTCAGGAGTAAGCTTCGCTGCATCCCTGCTTGGCTTATTCGCAGTAGTCTGGTATAACGGCGTTTATACTCAATCCAAACGCATCTCTGCCTTCGCGCCGGTCCCGGGTGCGCTCATAGGAGCGGTACCCCCTGCGATCGGATGGACATCCGCGGGCGGAGACCTTCTGGACCCCAGGCTTCTGGCCCTGTGTGTCTTCTTCTTTATCTGGCAGGTCCCGCACTTCTGGTTTTTATCTCTCGCTAATTCCGCAGACTACAAAAAGGCGGGGCTCCCGACCATCGGGGAGATATTCAGCAAAGAGCAGATCTCAAGAATTACCTCTGTCTGGATATTGTCTATGGCAGCGGCAGGCCTGACCCTGCAGCTGTTTATCATCGCCGCACATCATATGTTCAATCCCGGACTTTACGCTGTCTGTCTCTGGCTTTTTATAGGGGCCTTCAGCTGCATTCGATTGATACCCGCTCCCCTTCCCTCCCGCACGGTCTTCAACAGGATCAACCTGTATATGCTATTGTCAATGCTCATACTCAGCGGAGAAAGTATTTTTCTTTTGTAATATCCCGGCAGGATCTGATGTTTTATGCCTTTGGAATCACTCTATATTCAGACAGGCCGTATCCGTGCAGGCTGATCAGCGCATGAGCATATTACCGCAGCATCACAATGTTACCCCCGTTTCAAGAGACCGTTATGCTTACCGGCTGACTGGCCCAGGCCCCGTGGAGATTGCAGTTTTCCACTGCCTCGATTGTCGAGGACTTTTCGAGCCTGATCCTGAAAGTCGCATACGGCGCTGAAATGCCGCCTGATTTAAAATCCGTCTCAGCTACTTCATTGCCATCCGCAAGAAGCTTGATCATGGTTATCCAGTGCCCCGATGTGGAGGGATGTTCCTGCATGAATCCGACTTTGACACGTACGTCAAACCATTCGCCTGACTTCACTGTGGCCGGAGCGTCAATACCTGGGACATGTTTCTGTTCAAGGGCGGAAGGGCTCTCCGGGTTTTTAAGACGGTTCATGTCCATCCCCCCGTGTTGTCCGCCTGCTTCGGCAAATATCTTTCCTGCAGACGCCGCAACTACCGCTGTTGACAGCAATGCTCCTTTGATAAAATCTCTCCTCTTCATACATCCTCCTCTTTTATTGCTTGTTGATAAACCTGACAATGCATACAAATTATCAATAAGAGCAGGGAGATTTCCGGGAAAGCTTAACCTGTGATACCTGGGTCGACTTTGGAAAGGTAACCGACATTTTTTAAAATTCATTAAAGGATAATTATTTCAGTAAAAGCATAATTCCAATGTCCCATCGCTCTGTATAGGTTTTCCGGGAACCGCCCTGCTCTGTTAAGCAACACTAAGGCTAAAGCATTCACGTCCTGCTGTCACTTTCCCAGTGCCTGTTCAAGGTCCATCGCATGCTCCTGCTCCACAGCCAGGATGAGTCTTAATTGCTGGGCCAGGTGATACAGGTCCAGTTCTTCGGCCTGTCTTACTCTGGCTATGTAACGGGCAATAGCATCGTTTTCGCCTTCCAGGTCCTGCTGAAGCATGGTAACGCTGTCGCCGGATATTTTTGCAGGGGGCATGTCCACCGTCGGCACTCCGCCCAGATAATCAATCTGTCCTGCCAGAATCGTAGCGTGCTGAAGCTCTTCCTGTGCATGAATTATCAATTCCTTTTGCATGCTCTGGTACATTGCACCCTTTAACACACCCTGATGTTGTGTGTATTGAACCATCGCCGTGTATTCAAGGCCGAGGTCCCTGTTAAGCAATTCGACTAATTTCTGTTTCGTGATCTTTGCCATCTTATTTTCCCCCTTCGAAATTGCCGATAAACTCAGCTATCTTGACACCAAGACGGACACATTTGATATTGTTCATGCATTCATCCGCGTCGCTTTTATCGAGATACGTCAGTAATTCATGCGAATCTTTTTTGAATTTGATTACATATACGTTTTTCTCTTCACTGAAATCAAGGCCGACAGAGATATGGTGCCGCGATATTTC
>JBFLYJ010000421.1:0-3328 GCA_040756635.1 Nitrospirota bacterium | reverse complement strand
CCCGGAGGCTGTCGCTTATCTTTAACGGAGAGAGGTAGTTCCCAACCATCACGCCGGCAGTGTGAAACTCGCGGACGCATGCGCGCTCGCTTCGAAGAAGTCTGATCTTCTGCTTCTTGAAAACCACGGGCTGGTTGTTATAGGCCGCAGCATAGATGACGCGGTCAATAAAACCCTTACTTTTGAGTTCCTGTGTAAATTATCGGTCTTATCACGGGCAGCGGGAATGGAATTAAGAGAAATCAGTCCCGCTCAGGCGCGTGAATTTTCAAAGCTGTTGGGGACAAAGACCAGTGTCTGAAAAGGTCCGCACTTTTCTTTAGCGGGGAATTTACAAACCGTCGGCACTGCGGACCATAATAAGTGGAAGGCAGAACGGTAAGGCAGGGCTGTAATATCCGATGACCGCCCTGTATAATAGGGCATGAATATCTGGGGTTTCTTTTTAGGGCTCATTATCGGGGTTTTTCCGGTTCTGTTTATTCTTAAATTATTTAAAGGACAGTTCCTCTTTATTGTTAACCCGTATATAAAAGGGGGCTTATTCGGGTTAATTCTCTGGTGCGGTATAAATGTCTTCCTTTATCTTGAGGCGAGATACAATATGCTCGGACTTATGAGAGGGGAAGAGGGATTCGGTACGATGCTGCTGTTGACGTCCTCGCTGCAGGGGTTTATCACGGCCGGTATCATTGCCGCCTTTATTTCAGTAAAGCTGTTGAAAAACCAGACCTGGAAGTCATAGAAACACCTACCACTTTTCCCGGTGAATGTTTTCCTGCCTGTATTTGTCTACTGGTTTGGCGTCCCTGTCCACCGGCACACCGATCGGTATGACATTCAGCGGAATGATGTTGTCCGGTATTGACAGGATACGTCTTACGGAATTTACCCTGTCGCTGTCGACGTACGCCGCTGTCCATACGGCGCCGTAACCCAGCGCATGCGCGGCGAGAAGAATATTGCCTGATGCCAGTGAACAGTCCATCACCCAGTATTGTTTAGCGTATGTGTCATCTTTGTCGGGGACGCCGCAGACGACGATGGCGGCCCCTGCCTTATCGAGCATCTTCGCGAAAGGAAGCGCCCCGCAGAGATCATCAAGGATGTTCCTGGCTGTGACCACGACAAACGCCCATGGCTGGACATTTACGGCAGAGGGCGCCGACATCCCCGCCCTCAGTATTGCGTCAAGGTCTTCCGGCTTCACTTTTTCCCCCGTAAACTTACGGACGCTCCGGCGGGTGTAAATTACATTTAAAAAATCCCTGTTCATAAATAAACTCCTCTCACGCATCGGTCTGTCCTGTCCTGAGACCTTTAAGATAACGGAACAGCGCCCGGCACGCCCCGGGGGGACTGCTGTGCTCCTTTTCATTTCTTGCACGCTGAACAAGACGTTCCATCGTTTTCCTGTCCGCGTCAGGACACCTGGCCAGAATTTCATCTATCAGCGGACCGTTGCCGGCTATGAGTTCGTCCCGCCATTTTTCCGTTTCCCTGAAGGCAAGGGTATTTTTATAATGTCCCTGTTCAATCCTGTCAAGGGCTTCCTGAACAATTGCGGGATCTGTTTTTCTCATCAGTACGCCTATGTACTGCATCTGCCTCCGGCGGGCGACGTGGCTTTTGATGGTCCCGGCGAAGCGGACGGCCTCGAAAATTTCTTCCGGCAGGTCTATACTCTTTATCTGTTCAGCCGACAGATTAACAAGCCTCTCCCCGAGTTCCTGTAAATAAGTGGCCTCTTTTTTCTTCTGAGTCCTGCTTTTAAAGTCCACGGAGGGCCTCCTTCAGGCCGAAAATACGGGCTGTGCAAATCATAAAGTATGCGCAATAGAATTCGGTAAGAAGCAATATATTATCTTTCGGATGTTACCAGGGGTTTTAACTGAAATCTATCTTCTATGTCTTTTATTATACTCATGGTCTCGGTCTTATTGCTCGCCGGGATTTTTACTTTGTTTAATTTCTTTCCTTCAGTCATATAGGCTTCAGGGTAATATTTCCGGACCTTTTGCAGCATCTCACGCGCATTGTCAATGTTTCTCCACGCGCCTATCTGGACATACTGCAATTGTTCCTCCTCCACCCTGTCGTCGTCCTGTTCAGATAATACTGCCGAAACTTCCTGCTGAAACGGTTCGCTGTCTGCTGCCTTTGTAATATGCTGCTCTTCCTGCTGCCGTACCGCCGGGGGCGGGTTTATGATACTGTCTCGACGATGAGACATTGAAAAGAACGCGTAAGCCGAAATAACCAGTATTACAGCGGCAACTGATGAATACGTAATCATCCTGTGTTCCATCAGCTGTTTCAGAACGCGGGAGCCGACACCGGGGGCATGGGCTGTTTCATCCTCCACGGATTTGTGCCTTGGCCAGGGCATGTCCGATTCCACGGGTTCATCAACCGGGACCTCTTCTGCCTGCTGCTGATCTTCAGATTCTACTGTCTTCAGGACTTCATCAAACGCACTCCCCGGACTCTTTTCATTGCTCAGCTCTACTTCCGGAATCAATGGTCCTTCATCATCAGATTTTTCCTGCTCGATACCGTCATCTTTCGTCTCAGTACTCTGCTGAACGGGTATCTCCGTCATCGCATGACCTGTTTCAGCATAGCTGTAATCCAGTTCCGGGGGCTCAATCTCCTGCTCACCCCCCCCTGATAAAAACGAATCAACCGGGACTTCTCCGGCAGCGGACATTATCTCCAGCATCCTCAATCTCGTGTCGAGCTCGGTCGCCACCAGTTTCAGTCCCATAAGGGAGGCAAACTTGTCAGCGGTTTTTTTCCATACTACATAAGCCGGGACGTTCACAGCCGCCTCGCTGTGGGGATGCTTTAACATCAATTCCAGACTGTCTCCCATTTCAAAGGATACACACTGGGTCTCAAGGCATAAGCCTTCATAAGAGAAATTTCTTGTTATGCCGGCAAATGTCCCTGCAGCGGCCGTTAGGAGTCTGAATTCCAGGACGGTGAATATGTCGAATCTCTGAAAGGCCCTTCGATTAGGCATATAAGTATTCCATGCGGTCCATATTAATCCTAATCATGCATTGACCGGGTCAACGGCATGCCTGATCAATATTGATTATAAATAATAACCGGGTGACAATTGCAATATTTTATTCATATATAAAGGTTTTACATGATGTTTTATTAAATCATGAGAAAAATGTTAAAATTAGGCCTTGATATTTGAACACATTTCTTCACCAGATGAATCAGGTTTACAAATGTAGCGATGTCTCAAGCAGGTTTCTTCCGGAGAGCCTGCTTATAATAATGTAAGGGGATCAATGGTACTTTGCTGTTATAT
>JBFLYJ010000420.1:0-3331 GCA_040756635.1 Nitrospirota bacterium | reverse complement strand
AATTCAAAATCCAACGCGGCGGGCCTCCCAATCCCCGGAAAACCGATGGGTCCGTTGGTGAGCCAGAGCCAGTTTAAATAAACCGTATAGGCGATGACACTGATACCGATTGAAACAATAGCGTAATAGTCCTCGCTGAACTTGCTGAGGACCATCCCAAGAAGCAGGCTTACCATAAATGTAACGAGGACACCGGCGATCATTGAGAGAAAGAAATTGGCCCCGAACTTTGTCATTAATATGGCGGTCGCGTAGGCGCCTAGGCCGTAGAACGCCGCGTGCGTCACGGAGAAAAGTCCCGTATACCCGACGATCATGTTAAGGCTGATCGCCATTATAGAGTAAATGGCTATAAAAATCGCGAGATGTATTAAATAGTCCATAGTTTAAGTATCCGTTTCAACCGCTTGAACTGTTTGAACCGTTAGAACTGCTCAAGCCGCTCAAGCGGCTGCAACTAATTGTTCATTATTCCCCTTGGTCTGAAGACCAGAAATATGATAAGCAGACCGAATGCTATTGCGTCCTTCCATTCGCCGGATATCTTCCATACCCCGAAATTCTCGACCAGGCCGAGCAGGAAGGACCCCAGCACCCCGCCGTAAATATTGCCTATGCCCCCGATAATCGAGGCGGTTATGCCTTTCAGGAGCAGCCCCATCCCGAATGTGGGCATGACGCCGGTATCAAACCCGATCAGTATCCCGGCAAGCCCCGCGATAACAGATCCGATAAGAAAGACGTATCCGATGACCCGGTCGGTGTTTATCCCGACAATCTTCGCCACCTCCGCGTCGTCCCCTATAGCCTTTACTGCCTTGCCGAAAGTCGTCCTGTTAATAATCAGGTGAAACAAAGTCAGGATCGAGACGACCGTTATCATGATGATGAGGTGTATGTCCGTTACCACGCCGTTGAACACGATATATGTCCTCTGAGTTGTAAACGTGTCGGTCAGTATCTGGAACTGGCTGCTGAAGATCATCGCGATTACCGCCTGGACCACAGTGAATATGCCGAGTGACGTGACGAACATCGAGACGGCGGAGGCCTTTCTTTTTCTTAAATAAGAAAAAATGAACCGGTCCATCAGAAATCCCAGAATTCCCGCGAGCAGCATTCCCAGAAAAATGCTGACGAAGAGGTCGAATTTCATCATCTTGTACAGAAACAGTACGGTATACGCGCCGGCAACGGCGATAACGCCATGCGCTACATTGAAAAACTTCGTGACCCAGTAAATAAGGTTAAAGCCGAGGACGATCAGCGCGTAGATCGCCCCGGCTATTATCCCGTTTAATAAAAGCTGAAAAAACATTAAAGAGCTATTCTCCTATCGGTGTGACTTTCCCGTCTTTGATCATTTTCAGCTGCGCCTTTGAAACAACAACTCCATCATCTCCAACAGACAGATTGCCGAGGGCGCCCGGGAAATTCCTGATCTTTTTCAGTTCAGCCGCGATCTGCGCCCTCGTCGGCCTGTCCTCGGACTGCACGTCCTCGATGGCCCTGACGGTAAGGTTGAACATGTCATAAATATTTGCGGAGCAGATCGTCTGGTTCTTGTTGTACTTTGCCTGGTATGCGTCCCTGTAGGCCTGGTTCGGTTCCGATGCGCTGGAGTACCAGTAGCCTTCGAAGAGTTCAGGCTGTTCGGTGACCTCGAAGGATTCTATTGACGTAAGAGGCGCCTTGTTCCCCGCTTCTTTAAGCTGCTTTGTAAGTATCTCCACCGCCGGGGTCGGCACTACGAGAAAGTAGATGTCCGGTTTTGTCGATTTGGCCTGCGCTATCATGCTGCGAAAATCCTTCGTGTCATCAGTAAACGAATGTTCCGCCACGATCTTGATATCAGTATCGGCGACGAGTTTTTTTAACGCGTCGACATACGCGGTCCAGTCTTCAAGCGACACAGATCTGAATATAGCGACCTTCTTGATCCCTTTATTCTTGAATTCATTTACGATAACAGCTGCCTGTTCCATGGCCGGAGTCCAGTGAAGGAAACTGTATTCTCCGTCAGCGTTGCTTGAGACCGCGGTTATCCCGAAGGATAATTTGTCATGACTTTTTACCATCGGAGCGATAACCGCCGCCATGGCCGCCTCAACCGACATGACCACGTCAACCTTGTCTATGTCCAGCAGATTGCTGGCCGCACTCGCGGTCATCTTGGGGTCGAGCTGGTCGTCCTCAACAAGTATCTCATAGTTGTATTTCGTGTCCTTGAGATGGTCCTTGGCCAGAAAAATTGCGTTTTTCATGCCTTCACCAAGATACCCGGCAGGCCCCGAAAGGGGGGCGATTAATCCTATCTTGAAAGTTTCTTTTACTGCCGACTTCTTCTTCTCGCAGCCGTTAAGAAGAAAGGTCACCGATATCCCCAGTATCGCGACCACTAAAACGAGCAAGACTTTTTTTACTGACTTCATTTCAATACCTCCTTGATATATATATCCGGGTCACTCCCCGGGACCACATGTAAATTCTCTTGCGGGGGCTCTCATACAGTTCTAAAGACCATCCGGGAAGCAGTTTAGTCCTCCCCCCGCAGTGCATATGAGACAGAGCGGGTTCGTCGCTATTTCACGCCTGCTTAAAGTTTCATAGTCGAATCCGTCTATGGTTGCGTTCAGGTATTTGACGGGCATGTCCAGTTTATGGAGGAATCCGCAGTCGTAAAATTTCTCATCATGGCAGACGGTGAGCATGTGCCTGCACATCATGGTCTCTACTGCGGATGGATTGAACGCGTCCTCAAGCTCCTTCATGTAAGCTTCATATTTATCTTCGGACATGGATTTCCTGAGCCGGCCGAGAGGGGCGTTGGTCAGGGTGATAAGCTTATTGAATTTAATACCGTGCATGCTATCGAGCTTTTCCCTGTAAAGGTTCTCCAGGATTTTCCTGTCAGGCGCTATCGCGGGACCGGAAGGATTGTACTCAATGTCCAGTTCCAGCCCGCTCCCTTCTTTCCCGTAACCGAGGTCATTGAGCCTCTTCAGTACGGCTATTACCTTTACGTACGTCCCCTTCCCGCGCTGTCTGTCAACGTCTTCTTCGTACAGGGAGGGCAGAGACGCATATACCTTCACCCTGTTTTCCGCCAGGAAAGCGGGGATGTCTTCCATCTCATGTTCAGTGCACAGGGTCAGGTTGGAGGCCACCATGATCTTCCTGCCCGTTTCGGTCAGAGACCGGACAAAATATCTGAAATGCGGATTTAGTAGAGGCTCCCCGCCGGTCAATTCAATTGTCGTGATTTTGTCGTTTTCACGCACAATCTTCAGAATTTTATCTATCGTCTCCAGGGACATCTCCTCCGTTCTCT
>JBFLYJ010000042.1:0-12986 GCA_040756635.1 Nitrospirota bacterium | reverse complement strand
TAGACAGGACTCAAACGTCTTAAGAGAAGGCAGATACTTTGAGAACAACAGTCTTTACGGCAAGATCGATATTCCCCTCCCATCAGACACGAAACTGTCGCTTACGACAGGCTACAGCGAACCCCGTATAAACACCGGGGACCTTCCGAGCAGTGATCTTGCGACAGGTCTCTCTACACATGTCTATTTTGCCACGGCCTCTCTTGCTTCCGCGCTTACGGATGATCTCAGCCTCGAAGTTTCTATATATACGCTTAAACGGAAGTCCGTTATCAATACGAATATCCTGGGTACGGGAGATTGGGACCCGAATGAAGAGGCGGGCGAGCTCTTTGAGCAGGACGTGTTTAAAGAAAAAAATGAGGGGGGAAGCGGAAAGCTTGTATGGATGAGTGATATGCAGACAGCGGTTGTCGGGGCCGAATACAGCCGGGGACGTCTGGACAATTCCATAAGGACCGGGGAGATTATGCAGACACTGTACGGGTCTCCGGAGAAAGTAGAGACCGAACCGGGAATAAGCAAATGGGCGGTGTTCTTCAATGACACCATCTCAATAAATAATTTCTCCGTCACACCCGGCATCAGATATGACAAAAACAACGGAAGCGGGGATTTCATAAGCCCGAGTCTGGGGGCGACGTATAAAGTTGACAGCCGCACTGTCATAAGGGCATCTGTGGCAAGGGGGTTTACATCCCCGTCGCTTCCATGGATGTCAGGCGGAGCCTTATGGCTTGATCCAAATCCTGATCTGAAACCGGAGAAGGTCTGGTCATATCACGCCGGCATCGAATCCACGATACAGGACTACTTCAGGGCCGGGGCAACCGTTTTTTATCATGAAATGAAAAATGAGATGGTGTATGAGCTGAACCCGGATACCGGCAATGATATATTTATCAACAGAGGCAAGATAAAGCGTAACGGCACGGAGATTACCGTCGAAACCGTCCCATTTTACAATGTGTCCGGCAAGGCCGGTTTTGCTTATGTCCGCAGGACTGACATAGAAGAAGAAACCTATAATGAAAAATATTCTTATAATCTTTCTGCAAGATACGATGACAAGAGGTCATTTTCAGCCCAGCTTGACGGGCGCTACTTCTGGTGGGACTATGATTTCACCGGCACTAAATATAACACATTTATATGGGACCTGAATCTGAACAAGAAAATTCAGATAAAAGAGAAAATAAAACCTGAGATTTTCCTTGTCGCGCATAATATTTTTAACGCTACGCGATACTCAATGGAGGACAGAAAGAACCCGCGCAGGTGGATCGAGGCAGGAATAAGGGTAAGTTTCTAATTAAAATTTCCTAACAAGAGGTCACATTACCTGTATTACAGGCTTATAACCTTTATAAAAGGAGGTAACCATGAACAGGGAAGAAATCATCGTAATCGACAACGGGATCGAAACAGAAGAGATTGTACGTTCTGCCGCTTGCTGTAAGGGCATTCCATCTGCTGCAGTTAGATAATATTATTGAAGGGGATGAGTCAATACTCATCCCCTTTTCTTCTTCATACGTTTCTGTATAAAAATGAAGCTCTCCTATTACATTAAAGCATTCCCTTATTCAGAAAAACCGGGTTATCTCCTTTTATTCTCAACTAGGAGATCATCAAAGATACTCCTTAGAGAAGAGACATACGATGCCATTCTCAGTGGAAAGCTTTCCACTGAGAATGAATCCGCCCTTTTAAAGCTCGGCATGATCGTCCCGGACATTGTGGTTGAGAAGGCAGAGGTCCTCGGTATGCTCGATGAGATCAATGCAATAAACGACCGTCTAAACGTGTCCGTCATCATCAATCTCGCCTGCAACTTCAGATGCGCTTACTGTTATGAGGGTGATATGAAGGGCAGGCATTATATGACGGATGAGACGGCAAGGCTTTTGACGGAATTCATCAAGGACAGGTCCGCAGGCAAGCCGAAGATCAATATTGATTTTTACGGCGGTGAACCGCTGTTGAGCCTCGGGCTTATCAAATCCATATCTTCAGACCTGAGATCATTCGCTCAAAGTAAGGGCGCTGAATATTCCTTCACCCTGGTGACAAACGGCTCTCTTTATAAAAGACGTGTTGCTGAAGAGCTTGTCTCTCTGGGGCTATACGGCATCAAGACGACCCTCGACGGCCCGCCGGAGGTCCACAATGCCTGCCGCCCGTTCAGGTCAGGCGCGGGGAGTTTTGAAACGATCATTGGTAATATCAAGGAAACCTGGGACATCGCAAAAATCGGCCTCGGCGGCAATTACACGCAGAACGTTTATGAGGATTTTCCGCTCCTTATGGACCGCCTTGAAAAGGACGGGCTCACCCCCGAGAAGCTGCATGAAATAAACTTTTATCCTGTAATGAAAAATCCTGGCGACGTCAGTTCACGCGTGGATTTCACGGACGGCTTCATGTCAGTGAACGAACCCTGGGTGATAAAAGCGGGTACTCTCCTGAGAGAGGAGATCTTGAGGCGGGGTTATCGCACCTCAAAAGTATCACCTTCCCCCTGCCAGATCGATCTCAATGATTCCTATGTAGTGAATTACGACGGCAGTATCTATAAGTGTCCTTCCTTTATAGGGAGGAAAGAACTGCATATAGGGAACCTCAGGGAAGGTATCAAGGATTACCGCACTTCGCACAAGCTTGGATTGTATAAAAACGATGAATGCTGCGAATGTGTTTACCTCCCTCTGTGCTTCGGCGGGTGCCGTTATATGACGTATGTCCGGGACGGCAATATCGACAGCGTGGACTGCAAGAAACCTTACCTCGATGCCGCCCTTGAGACGTTGATAAAGCAGGAGATAAAATACAAGAGAAAATAATCCTTGCTTTAATATCCCCCTTTTCTAATAATAAACAAATTAATATTATTTGATAGACCACAATGAAATGCACAGAATCCTGATCATAGACGATGATAAAGAAATGCGGACGGTACTGTCTGATGTGATACGGTCCAAAGATTTAGAGGTATTTACCGCCGGCAACGGTAAGATCGCCCTGAAAGAGATCAGTACTCATTCGCCGGACCTGGTGCTTCTGGACATCCAACTCCCGGGAGTGGATGGGATGACGATTCTGGAGAGGATCAGGGAAATAGACAAAAACATAATCATCATCATGATGACCGGATACGGAGACATCAAGGGCGCTGTAAAGGCCATGAAGTTGGGTGCTTTTGACTATATCACCAAACCATTCAATAACGAGGAAATAATCGCGGCAATAAAAAAAGCCCTCCAAAACAGGCAGCCGACCGAAAGCAACCCTTCCATTGTCCTCTCTCTCAGGGAGAAAGAGGTGCTAAACTGGTTGAAACAGGGCAAGAGTTCATGGGAAATAGCATCAATCCTGAATATCGTCGAGAGCACAGTCAATTTTCACATCACCAATATTATGCATAAACTTAATGCTGTAAGCCGTACCCAGGCCGTGGCCATCGCAGTTGAGCATGGGCTTATTAATGCTGAGTAATCATCCTATCTCACAGCTTCAGGATATTTATTTTTTGTTTTACTAAAAAAATCATGTTTCACGATGGGCCAAGTTGCAAAGTGAATACAGTTATTTATTTTTCGTGCAAACAAAAAAAATCCTCCTATATCAACTAGTTCCCCGCTTAAACATCTGCCGCATTTGACCGTCTTGCCTCATTGTTACAGGTACCTATAATTTCTTACAGGTGACCCTTTAGGGTGAAATCTGTTAAAACATATTACTGCCTAAGATCAATATGGGCAGACCGAAATTATAGTGAGGCAGCAGGCAGGAGTAGCAACCTTTTTCATCTTGTTTATGGGGCATGGCTGAAGTTAAGTAAGGATATTAATTGATGAATTTGTTCATTTCTTTATCAAAAATGCAAACAAAATTCAACATTGATCCAGATATATTAAGCAAGACTGATCAATGCAGGGACAACTATTCCTGCCTGCGCGGTGAGGGCAAATGCCTTTGTGAAGTTGAATCGCACTTCGATAAAAATATCCTGTTTATCAAAGCCCCTAAAATGATGTGCAGCTATTACATGTCTTTTGGATATTCCCATATCTGCCGATGTCCCGCAAGAAAAGAAATCTACTCCCGTTATAACGAATAAATATTACCAGCCCTCTCAATAAGCAAAGTATTTCAGCTTATTCCCCGGATCAAACAGAAAACTCAAAGGTTATTGTTTCGAACCATTCCGGATGGAGGCTGCGGTCCCAAGTGGACATATCACAGAAGCATCGGCACCCCGCGACACTATTAAATCTGAAATCACCTATGGAAAGTAAAAATCCTTCATATTACGGACAAATCAGTAGGACATTAACCCAATCCTTATGTTCGTATTACATTTTATGATAATACAACCGGCATTATGGTGATATAATTAATAATGTAATGAATCCGGTCAGGACTGTTTGGCCCTGCGGGGGCGGAACTGAAAAAAGTCGGCATATGAATCACTAATAGTTGTTAATCCCGGCTGCTTTATTAGTAGTAAAACCGTTACGGGGTGTTCACAAAAGCAGCAATAGAATTTTGCTCATGGACAGAAGAACAATGGATAGTGTTAAGAGGAATGAACTAAACGTATATAAGCTGCGGCTATCAAATTCATCCCTGGACAAGAAGGCAGGCGGCAACAATTGTATTGGCTGCTAAATACGAATCTGTGTTAGAGCCGTTTCAGCCTGCTAGAGCATTGGTATTACAGGCAGTTCATCTCAATAAAAAAACCAGGGTTTCGGCAGTTCTTCCGATGATTCTTGAGATAATTACAAATTATACATTTACCTTAATATGGAAAATATAAACCCCATAAAGTTATCTGGAGAACTCTCTTCCTGCGGGGGAGGAATTAATTCCAGTAAGGCGGAAATACTGATAGTTGAAGATGAAGCTTTCATCGCCTTACAGTTGAAAAAGCAGCTGGAGAGTATCGGCTACAATGTCGCATACATGGCAGCATCAGGTGAAGATGCGGTCCTTATGGCGCATCAATCAAATCCTGATTTAGTGCTGATGGACATCACGTTATCAGGTGAGATAAGCGGTATTGAAGCTGTCAAACAGATCAGGTCAGTCCGGAATATCCCCGTCATATATCTAACAGCGCATTCAAATGAAGAGACCCTGAAGCAGGCAAAAGATACGGAACCATACGGATATCTGATAAAACCAGTGGGAAGCAAAGAACTTCATAATGCCATCGAGATCGCTCTTATCAAACACAGGACAGAAATGCAGCTCAAGTCCGCCGTTTTAAAGGCCAGGGAAGAGGAAGCCAAGACAAGGGCGATTATCGCAGGTATAGGCGACGGGGTCATTCTGCAGGACACAAATTATAAAATCATCTATGAAAACCAGATCCAGAAGGATGTGTCCGGCGAGCATATAGGCGAGTATTGTTACGAGGTGCATGCGGGAAGAACATCGATTTGCGAAGGCTGCCCTGTCGAAATGTCGTTCAGGGACGGGAAAATTCACAAGTCGGAGAGAAAAATAGCCGCCGAAAAAGGGACAGTATATTATGAAGTGACCTCCTCCCCGCTGAGAGACACATCCGGGGAAATCATAGCGGCAGTCAAGGTCATCAGGGACATCACCAGTCGTAAAAATACAGAGGATGAACTGCTTAAACATAGGGAGAAACTTTCAAGACTTGTTGAAGAGAAGACCACCGACCTGACATCCGCCATAGATCTGCTGAAAAACGAAATCATGGAACGCCGGAGGACTGAAGACGCGCTCAGGGAGAGTGAAAGACGGTACCGGGAACTCTTCAATTATATTAACAGCGGCATTACCATATATGAAGCTGTTGAAAACGGGGAGGATTTTGTCATCAAGGAATTCAACCCCGCCGGAGAGACAATCGACAAAATCAGAAAAGAAGAAATTATCGGCGAGAAAGTTACCGTGGTTTTTCCCGGGGTAAAGGAAGCCGGGCTCTTTGACGTGTTTCAGCGGGTCTGGAAGACCGGAATCACAGAACATCATGCAGTCTGGTTTTACGACGACCGGAGAATCAGCGGCTGGAGGGACAATCATATCTACAGATTGTCAAACGGCGAGCTCATATCAGTTTATAACGATATCACGGAACAGGTAGTATCGGCAAAACGGGAGTCCGCCCTTCTGTCGCAGCTTAAAACAATATTCGAGAACTTCCCTGTCGGAATTCTTTATCTCGATGATGAATACAGGATCATCAGCACTAATAAGTTTTTCAATGATTTTACCGGGTTCGGCGACGGAGAGCTGCCCGGGAAGAAATGTTATGAAGCCATAGGTGAATACGCTGATGATCAGGCTAAAAAAGGCAGTGAAAAAGTCTGTTCATTTTGCAGGAAAGAGGAATGTACCGCGATAAAAAAACCTGTGACGATGGAGCGCCCCGTAAAAGACAAATTTATCAGGGTCACCACCATACCGGAGCTGGATGAGAAGGGGAATATTTACCGTTTCATGGAAATTGTTGAAGACATAACAGATCGCAAACGAGCGGAGGCTGAGGCTGTACGCGCCAGCCACCTGGCGGCGCTCGGAGAACTTGCCGCCGGGGTGGCGCATGAAATCAACAACCCTATAAACGGGATAATCAACTATACACAAATACTGCTCAACAAAAGTATTGACGGCAGCAGGGACCGGGAAATCATGGAAAGAATCATAAAAGAAGGAGACCGCATCGCAAATATCGTCAGAAACCTCCTTTCTTTTTCCAGAGACAGCAAGGGTGACAGGACACCGGCCAATATCGCGGACATAATTTCAGAAACTCTGGGTCTCATTGAAGTCCAGTTAAAGAAAGACGGCATAATGCTCATAGTCGATGTCCCCCGTACTCTTCCGGCGGTTCTGGTTCAGCCCCAGCAGATTGAGCAGGTTTTTTTAAATATCATCAGCAATGCGCGGTATGCCCTTAACACTAAATATCTCGGGACGCATGAAAATAAAATACTTAGAATTACTGTCAAGACATCCTCTGATATCCCGATGTCCTGTATTCAGATCGTGTTTCATGACCGGGGGACCGGTATTGAACCGGAAATCATAAATAAAGTCATGAATCCTTTTTTCTCCACTAAGCCAGGGAGTGCAGGCACCGGACTAGGATTAAGCATAAGTCACGGGATAATAAGCAATCATGGGGGCAAACTTGTTATCAACAGTGTCAAAGACGAGTTTACCGAAGTGAACATAGAGCTGCCGGTCAGGTATTAATACGGGAACTGAAGTTTCAGCAGTTATAAACAAGATATATACCGGCAGGGCACATATCGCAGCCAACCCTTTAAAACCAAAAGGACCTTACTATTTATATTGTCGGGGGAAATCCGCATTAACATGTGGATAAATATTTTGTTTTGAATTAAATTTAAATATGGCCAGAATCCTTGTCGTAGATGACGAAGAAAGCATCCGTTTTACATTTGACACTTTCCTTTCGGATGAAGGACATCAGGTGACTACGGCATCTGAATACAATGAAGCGCTCGAAATAATTTCCCGAAATGAATTTGACCTGATATTCATGGACATTGTTTTAGGGGGCAAGACAGGGATAGACCTTCTCAAGGAAATCAGAAACAGGGGCTTACAGTATCATGTTGTTATGATCACAGGATATCCCAATGTTGAGACGGCCTCTGCAGCTCTGCGGTCGGGGGCCTTTGATTATATATTCAAACCCGTAAAGCAGGAGATACTGCTTCATGTCACCGGCATGGCACTTCAAAACAAGGCACTTCGGGACGAAAACGAGAGATACCGTGCCAACCTAGAAGCCATTTTCAAAAGCGTAAAAGACGCGATAATTACAGTTGATAAAGACCTGCTTGTTATTGAGGCAAATGAGGCGGCTGAGAAGATCTGCGGGGTGTCCCGCAGTTCTGCAGGCAAGCCGCTGGGCTCAATACAAAAAAGCTGCGGTTGCAAGTGTCTTGATGTCCTGAAAAAAACCATCACTGAAAAAAAGCCGGTCGAGGTCCAGAGGACCGAATGTGAACACAACGGCAGATACAGACAGGTGTCGACGATATCGACATGGCCGCTGATAAATACCCGGGGGATCTTTTCAGGGGCAGTAATGATAGTGAGGGACGAGACACGACTGAATGAACTCGAAAGAGACCTCGGGGAACGCCGGAAGTTCCATCACATGGTCGGCCAGAACAGGCAAATGCAAAGGATATACACTCTCATAGAAGACCTGGCTGATGTCGAAACCACGGTCCTGATTACCGGCGAAAGCGGCACTGGTAAAGAACTGGTTGCGGAAGCTATTCATTATAAGGGAAAACGTAGCAGCGGACCGCTTGTCAAGGTAAACTGCTCCGCCCTGTCCGAGAGCCTTCTAGAGAGCGAACTCTTCGGACATGTAAAGGGGGCCTTTACCGGAGCGGATAAAGACAAGGTCGGAAGATTCCAGAAAGCCGAAGGGGGCACCATCTTCCTGGATGAGATCGGAGACCTTTCCCAGCAGATGCAGCTTCGTCTGCTGCGGGTCCTGCAGGACATGGTATTTGAACGAGTCGGTGATTCTACACCGATAAAGGCAGACGTCCGTGTAATTACCGCGACAAATCAGGATCTGAAGCGCAAAGTCGAAAACGGCGGGTTCAGAGAGGATCTTTATTACAGACTGAAAGTTGTGGAACTGGCCCTTCCGCCGCTTCGCGACAGAAAGGACGATGTGATGCTTCTGGTTGAATCTTTCATCCGGAAGTTCAACGACAAATTCCACAAACAGGTGTCCGCCATATCCGAAGACGTAAAGGTCCTGTTCATGGATTATTCATGGCCGGGGAATATAAGAGAGCTGGAGCATACGCTTGAGCACGCCTTTGTGGTCACACGACAGAAGACGATAACACAGGACAATCTGCCCAGGAGTTTTACCGATAATCCGGCCATAAACCTTCCCCGCCAGGCAGCCAGCGCTGCTGACGGTCCTGAAGCAATCAGAAATGCTCTTAAACAGACAGGCGGAAACAAGTCGAAAGCAGCCAGACTGCTTGGAGTCAACGTAAGAACTATTTACAGAAAAATAGAAAAATATAACATTCAAGCAGATTAGATATGACAGTTTAAAGCATGACATGTCATACTTTCATGACATATTAATATCATGACATGTCATACATTTCAACACAAGGAATATTTAAGCGTATGCTTTATATCCTAATGATTGTTCCCAGTGGGAAATAAAGGCCTCTTCTTTTAATCTCAATTTATCAAGAAGTTACAACATTTATTGCATGTCCAGCCATAATTGTGTCCCGAACGCGCGCTGTCCGGCGTTTAATTACAGCAGTGGCACGCATTTTGATAATAGACTGTTGTCTCACGTTTCTTTTAACTTAAAAATCTTCCTCATCTACAATCTCTTTATTGAGGTCATGTTTATGGATACAAAGAAGCATTACTCTTTCAATGCAAGCAAGGTTTGTCCAAATCTGCTGGAGTGGACGGAATGGGGTACAGCGTTTTGCAGTCTGAGATATGTGAATCCTGAGGTTTTAAGCCGCTCTGAGATTCAGGAATACTGCCGGAACGGTAATAACACGAGGTGCGTGTACTATATGAAGCAGCTAGACATGATTTCTCAGACCTATATGGTCCAGGGGGAATAGCCGAATGCTTTTTCAAGTCAAGAATAAACTATGTCCACTGGTCAAAAATCCTTTAAGCGAATGTTACTGTTTTGATCTTAACAGCAAGACCATAAATCCGGCGATTAATTATTGTGGGAATAATTATGAGTCCTGTGCCATTTATAAAAATAAGACCGGCAATGGAAAAGGATTCGACAGCATGTTTAGGAGCAGGGATTCTTTTTAACTATATGAGCGGAAACATAAATTTCACATTTGAGAAGTTCAATAATATAGGGATCTTTAATCTCACTGGGGACCTGACGTCCGAACATGAAGATGACCTGAAGCTGCTTCTCATGCGGGCCATCCACGGTATGGACCGCGCAGTCCTGAACCTGAAAAAAGTGACCAGCATTGACTGGACATGCCGCCAGCTGCTCAGAAAAGCATACTGTACTTCTTTACGGCTTAAGAGTCCGATGATTATCATGGACGTCCCGGCCCGTTATATGACCGAAATTTATGAATGTGATATTTCCGATACCGCCGAGACCAGATGGTCTCCCGATTATCAGGAAAGCACCATTTGAATTTTGAATGTAAAGGACACTGTATGGGATACAGAAGCCTTGCAGAAGCCGTTATTCTTCAATCATTAGCAGACCTCTCGGACCCCGTTCACAGAGAGGAAAGCAGGGAGTTCTTCGGTGGAGACGGGTTTAAAATATACGGGGACATCGCAGAGTTAGATTACTTTAATAAATTGAAAATAATTCATCTGTTAAAGGGGAGAAGAAATGCTAGAACAACTGGAGTATTTAGAGCTTAAAGACGAGAGAGACGACGGGCCGGCTACTGATACTGAGGAAGAAGAGAACTCCGGCAGGGGACCCAGAAGAATCTCCCCCACCCTGAACTACAGCGCAGACGACCCTGTAAAAATGTATCTCCGCGACATGGAGCTGCTGCCACTCCTGGACAAACAGGGAGAAGTGGATATCGCAGTAAAAATGGAAACCGGGAAAAACCGTATTCATAATATTATTTTTCAGGCCCCGTTTGTTCTTGAACACATACTGGATTTTCTGCCCCAGGTGAATAGACAGAAAGTATCCTTAAGCAATATCTGTTCAATTGAAAAAATCGATACCAATGGAAACGGGACGCAGCCGACCGGCAATATCGGCGCTCAAGGCACATCAAACGGTAACGGCACAGGTCCCCGGTTGCGCGATCTGACCGAAAAGGACAAGGCGCTTATCTCGGAAAATTTTTTAGCGACCATCAAATCAATAAAATATCTGGTCCGGAAAAGAAACGTATCTGCTCAACGGTTGTCCACCCGGAAAAATGGTAAGGGTAATAAAACCGCTATACACGCCGGTATCGCGGAAAAGAACGCCAGGATAGTAGCAAAGATCGCTGAGCTGCATCTTAAAGACCGGGTCGTTGATGACTTTATGACAAAGTTCAAACAGATGGCAAGTATCTATACTGGCCTGTCCGGTGAAGCTGAGAGAATAAAAAGTACCGCGCCAGCGTCCGGTGAAAGAAACAGAAACAAAAAATCGTACGGTCCGTCATCATCAGACAGCCTTAGACAAATCAGGACGCGCATGGCTGTCATTGAGTCAAAACTCGGCCTCAAAGGAACAGAGGTGGAGGAGGCGTTACGTACAATAGTTGATAGTGAGACGGAAATTAACAGCGCGAAAAAGCTTTTGACAGAGTCCAATCTCAGGCTTGTAATCAGTATAGCAAGAAAATATATTGGCAGAGGGCTCACATTGTCCGATCTCATTCAGGAAGGTAATATAGGCCTGATGAGGGCCGTCGACAAGTTCGATTACAAAAAGGGCTACAAGTTCAGCACCTACGCGACCTGGTGGATAAAGCAGGCCATCACACGGGCCCTTGCTGACCAGGCGAGGACGATACGGCTTCCCGTGCATATGATAGAAACCATCAACAGAGTGACCCACATATCAAAGAATCTGGTGCAGGAGCTCGGCAGAGAACCCAGGGCCGAGGAAATTGCCGCGGAAATGGGACTTCCTCTTGAAAAAGTCCGGGCCATTCTCAAGATATGCAAAGAACCGATATCCCTGGAAACCCCCATAGGCAACGATGAGGACAGCCACCTTGAAGACTTTCTGGAGGACAAGGCGTCGCTTATACCCCTTGATCTGGTCATTCAGCAGGAACTGAAAATCCAGGTAAGAAAGGTAATTGACACACTGTCCCGTAAAGAAGCTGAGATTATAAAAAAGCGGTTCGGCATCGGCGATGATGTTTCCCACACCCTCGAAGAAGTAGGAACATACTTCAAGGTCACACGGGAACGCATCAGACAGCTGGAAGGGAAGGCACTGAGAAAGCTGAGACATCCGCAGCGGAGCCAATATCTCAAGCTTTTCCTGGACAAAAGCAATTAAACGTACAGCGGCCTGAAGCGCCGTACCGCTGTAATATGCATCCCGTCCTTCACCTCCGGACGGGACGCATATTTTTCCCGCATTTATCAACGAGGTTCCCTTGAACACTCCCGCCGCGACCTATATAATTACTAGATGGAAGTTATTACAACACATCTGAACGCCGACTTTGACGCCCTCGCCTCCATGGTTGCCGCAAAGAAATATTATCCTGACGCCGTCCTCACCTTCCCGGGGTCACAGGAAAAAAACGTCCGTGATTTTCTGGCGACATCCGACATCTCTGTTGAATTCCGGAAGCTGAAGGACATTGATCTGCAGGAAATCACCCGCCTGATCCTCGTTGACGTCAAGTGCTCAGACAGGATAGGCAGATTCGCCGAGGTCCTGGACAAAGAAGGGCTTGTCATTCATATATTCGACCACCACCCTTCAACGGATAAAGATGCCAAAGGGCACATGGAGGTCATTGAAAATGTCGGCGCCACATCAACGATATTTGCGGAGAGTCTGCAGAAAGATAAAATCCCGCTCACCCCGGCCGAGGCCACACTGCTTATGCTCGGCATATACGAAGAAACCGGGTCCCTGATCTTTCCTTCAACGACTGTGAGGGACTTGACCGCGGCCGCCTACCTGTTGAAAAAAGGGGCCAACCTGAAAATCGTCTCGGGCTTTATTAAAAGGGAATTCGGCCCCGAAGACATAAAGCTGCTCAATGAGCTTATTCAGAACACAAAAGATTACGTCATTCATGATATAAGGATAAAGATCGCAAAAGCCGCAAGAGAGACATACATTGGAGAT
Organism: Nitrospirota bacterium; assembly: GCA_040756635.1. GTDB lineage: Bacteria > Nitrospirota > Thermodesulfovibrionia > UBA6902 > UBA6902 > UBA6902. The sequence continues at coordinate 133 of JBFLYJ010000042.1, read as the reverse complement.
ATCGCGTATATGGCCCATAAAATCCGGGAAATCGAAGACGTGGACGCCATTTTTCTCCTCGTGATGATGGAAGACAGGGTGCAGGTCATTGCGCGCAGCCATTCACCCGAAGTCAATGTATCCGAAGTACTGC
>JBFLYJ010000419.1:0-3332 GCA_040756635.1 Nitrospirota bacterium | reverse complement strand
CGGGAATTTATTGAGTATTATACCTGAACAAAACCGGTCCGGAGAAAAAAAATTGATGTATAATTGAGTTATATACTATATTTTACAAAAGAGGTTCGCGCCATGAAGACCAGCAAAGAAAAACAGAGAATCGAAGCAATCCAAACGTGGGAGGAAAGCAGCGGACTAATCTCGTTCCTTTCATCAGTGACCAAAGAGGTGGCTGCATTTAATGATACATTTGAGCTGGGCGTAATTGACGTGCCGGGGGTCCTCAGGAGCATTGACGGGGACACGGAACTGCCGCGGAAGGCAGGTTTTGTTCTGCAGAGATATAACGCATTGATGCCTGAAGTGACATATTGTCTCTATTCCGTATTGCACGATCGGTCTCTGTACGGATATATCGGTACCCTCAGAGACGGAAATGTAAAGACATTGAAAACGCTCGACCCTATAACTGATTTCAAAAAGGGGAAGGCGGAACTGTACGAATGGCTGAGACAGCTGGTCCGGGCATCTTTTGAAAAGACGATGTTATAAACCGGGTTATAAATATTCGGCCGACGGTCATATTCATCCAGATCAGATAATGAAGTTAATCATACTTGGAAGCGGTACCTGCGTACCTTCACTGAAGAGAAACGCACCCGGCTACTATCTTGAGGCTGAGGGCTGCCGGATACTTGTCGACTGCGGGAGCGGGACGCTCCTTCAGCTCGAAAGGGCGGGCGGAAGTTACAGGGACGTTGATGCCGTTTTTATCACCCATAAGCATCCGGACCATTTCGCGGACCTCATGCCCCTGGTCCACGCACTTCTGGCCACTCCGGACCTGAACAGGCAGAAAGACCTTTACATTTTCAGCCCGAAAGGGTTCAGTGATTATTATCAGTCGTCAGTCTCTTCGGTGCTGGGACAGCCGGACGGGTTTAAGATCAGGGTCACAGAAATTCAGGACAGGTTTGATTTCGGCCCTTTTAACGTAATTACCGCAAAGACCATTCATTCAAGCGACAGTATCTCTTACAGGTTCGAGTGCTGGGGGAAATCCGTGGTCTTTACCGGTGACGCTGATTATGACCAGGGAATCATAGAGCTCGCCCGCGGTGCGGACCTCCTGATCGCGGACTGCTCATTCCCGGATTCCATGAAGGCAAAGGGGCACTTGAGCGCCAAAGAGTGCGGAATGGTCGCCGCAAGGGCAGGGGTCGGGAGACTTGTCCTCTCTCATCTTTATCCCGCGGACACCCCGGACGCCGACAGAATCAGGGAGAGCGGCGGGGCCTTTGACGGTGAGATTGTCCTTGCTGAAGACCTTATGATAATCAATATCAATCAGGAGCGGACCATACCATGAAAATATTTTATTCGCCAGAATGTCTCACGTATGAACAGCCCGGGCATCCCGAATCACCCGCGAGGGTCGACGCCACTGCGAATTTTCTCAGGGAAAAGGGCTTTCACTTTAACGCCCCTCGTCCGTGCAGTGATGAGGACATCCTCCTGGCCCACTCCAGGGAACTGCTTGAAAGCGTAAATAACGGGACTTTCTTTGACTTTGACACCCCGGTCTTTCCGGGCATATCCGGCATCGCCAAGTTGTCCGTCGGGGCCGCGGTCGATGCTGCCGCGCATTGTCTGAGTAACGGGGAAAGGCCTTTTCCCTCATGCGTCCTCCCGGACATCACGCGGCGAGAAACCGCCTCGGCGGGTTCTGTTATTTCAACAGCATCGCCATAGCGTGCCTTAAGTCCCTGAAGGAAAACGCGGGCATCGGAAAAGTGGCGATCATAGATTTCGACTGCCATCACGGAAACGGTACTGAAGACATCATGTTCGGTAAAAAGGAATTTTATTATCTTTCGATGCACCAAAGCCCCCTCTATCCCGGCACCGGGCTGAGGAGCAGGGGCAACTGCAGGAACGTTCCGGTAGCAGGCGGCACCGGCCCTGACCGCTATCTTTCTTTGCTGAGGGACGAACTTAAGGCAGTGGAGGAATTCAAACCTGATCTCATCGCCGTCTCAGCGGGATTTGATTCTTACAAACTGGACCCGATAGCCGGACTTTCCCTTGAGGCGGAAACCTACGCGGAAATAGGGAGAATGATCTCCGCTCTGGACAGACCGACTTTTGCCGTACTTGAAGGGGGATACAGCAGAGACCTTCCGGAATGTGTATACCGGTTTCTCGCAGGGCTCGAAGGGGATAAGTGACGGCCCTCTTCATTGGGTTTCATTCGGTATAAAATCATTGCCATCAAATATCACAAAAATAGAGACTGAATAAATACAATGACGACACCATAAATAAAATCAAATCAGAAGTATCTGGTAAACATATGAAGTAGACATGCGTGCTTAATAAATATTTATGGCAATACCTTAGTGGATGTATAATTATGCAAAGCAGGCATGATACAGTATTTTCGGCTCATTCTCGTCCCGCATCCTGCGGGACTCCGAGGCTTTTGCCTGTTCTGACCTCCTGTCTTCAGTACCGGCAAAAAAATCCGCTCAAATACTGTATCATGCCTGCCGTCTCTCGTTGAAGGAAGGTAATAAGCCATCAAAGCAAATTCTGAAATCAAAAATCAAAGATGAGGAATAGTACCATTAAATATTCTCCTCCATATTTTTAATTTTTTATCTTTTATGTTTAATTTAAATTCTGACTCATTATTCTCTCAGGTGTCTCCAAGTCTCTGCAACATAAAGGTAAAGCCTGTGTTATAATTTTGTGCAATGGATATTAAAAAACTCATAAAACCCAATATACGGTCCCTTCGCGCGTATCAGGCTGAGGAAATCCCCTGCAGGATTAAACTGGATGCTAATGAAAGTCCTTATTCAGCTGGAGGCGGTAAGCGGTCTGCGGCCCGCATCAGCAAGAATCTGGAGAGGCTTAACCGGTATCCCGATCCCCAGGCATTGTCTCTCAGAAAGCTCATTGCGAAGGAACTGAAAGTGAAGCCGCAGAATGTCCTGCACGGCAACGGGTCGGACGAGCTGATTTACAATCTTATCGCTGTATTCGGGGGGCCGGTAATCTACCCTGTTCCAACGTTCTCCATGTACGAGATAATCTCTCAGGCGCTTAACGAGAAGAAGGCCGGGGTACCTCTTGATGATAAGTTTGACCTCGATTCAGATGCATTCTCCCGGACGATAAAGAGGAGAAACCCGAAACTGATTTTCCTGAGTTCCCCCAACAATCCGACAGGCAACTGTTTTTCGGAAGACAGGATACTGAAAATAATACGACAGTCAAAAGGGCTGGTGATCGTGGATGAGGCATACCAGCTGTTTTCAGAAAAAAAGTCGTTCATCCCTCTGATAAAGAAGTATAAA
>JBFLYJ010000418.1:0-3334 GCA_040756635.1 Nitrospirota bacterium | reverse complement strand
AGAGCGAGGTCATTTTAAAATCGGGACACAGGCTGAGACCGCAGGACATCGGGGCGCTTGCAGGACTCGGTATTCTCAAAATTGAAGTGTATAAGAAGCCTGTGGCTGCGATTATTTCCACAGGCGATGAGGTTGTGCCTCCTGATAAACCATTGTCCATCGGCCAGGTGCGGGACATCAATTCATATAACCTTGCCGGAATGATCTCAGCCTGCCACGCTGTTCCCCTCAAAAAAGGGATAGTCAAAGATGATCTCGACATATTGAGAGAAGCCGTGAGGCAGGCACTGAACGAATCAGATATGCTTCTCATTACAGGCGGCAGCTCTGTCGGCGTCGCGGATTATACAGCAAGGGTCATAAATGAACTCGGCTCACCGGGTGTGCTTTTTCACGGAGTGGCGATGAAGCCCGGCAAACCCGTGATCGGGGGTATAGTCGACGGCAAGCCAGTGTTCGGACTTCCCGGTCATCCGGCAGCGATAACAGTGAGTTTTGAGACCTTCATCGAGCCGTTGTTGATAAGATTATCAGGCGAAATACCGAAGCCGCTTCTCCCCTCCCGCCGTACAGTCAGTGCCCTGTTCAGCAGGAACCTTTCATCGGCAATCGGCAGGGAAGAGCATTTGCGGGTATATGTTGAGAAGCGTAATGGCGCGCTGTGGGCAGTCCCTGTTTTGGGAAAGTCAGGCCTTGTACGCACGCTTGTTCAGTCGGACGGGATCGTTATTGTCCCTATGAAGAAGTCGGGTATTTACGAAGGCGAAGAGGTTGAGGTAAGACTGTTTAATACGTAGGAGCGGGGTGACCCTGCCCCTTACAGAAAGAGAGGAATCCCAATTGATTTTCACCAGACGAATTTACCAGACAAACATATCACTTGAGGAAGCATTCAAAATCTGGCTTGAGTTCATCAGTGCCTTCAAACCGCTGGGACTTGAGGAAATACCGGTCATCGATTCGCTCGGCAGGGTGACCGCGGAAGCAGTGCAGGCGAAGATTTCATCGCCTTTTTTCCACGCCTCCGCAATGGACGGATACGCAGTACGCTTCATTGAGACCTTCGGCGCATCCGAGACAAATCCCGTTCGTCTGAAGCTCCAGGAACAGGCTATCGCGGTAAACACCGGAGACCCCATTCCAGCCGGATTCAACGCGGTCATTATGATCGAAGAGATCAACCTCGTAAAAGACTGCATTGAGATAACAGAGGCGGTCACGCCCTATAAACACATCCGCCCGGTCGGAGAAGATATTGTGCAGACAGAACTGATACTTCCTGAAAATCATGTCATCCGCCCCGTTGATATCGGCGCAATGCTTTCAGGAGGGAATTATACCGTCCCGGTCAGACGAAGACCCATTGTGACCGTCATTCCCACGGGCAATGAAATTGTTACGCCGGGCGCGCCGCTGAAGCTCGGCAATATCATCGACTCAAACAGTTACATGATCGGTAATCTCGTCATGCAATGGGGCGGTGAATTCAGGAGGGCGGATGTTGTTCAGGACAGCAGGGAGATGCTCAAGCAAAAAATACGTGATGTCCTGGACACAAGCGACATGGTTGTGGTCCTTGCGGGGGCCTCTGCCGGTACCAAAGACTTCACCCCCAACGCCGTGGAAGACCTTGGCGCCGTGCTGGTACACGGGATACAGATCAGACCCGGCAAGCCTGTGCTGCTCGGAATGATTGACGGGAAGCCGGTCATCGGACTGCCGGGTTATCCGGTTGCGGCCCATATGACGTTTGAATTCTTCGGCCGGCCTTTTATTTACCGTCTGCTCGGGATCGCCCCCCCGGGGCCTGAAACCATGAAGGCGATGCTTTCAAGGCACGTGGCATCCGCTATCGGGCAGGAGGAGTTCCTTCGCGTCAAGGTCGGCAAGGTAGGAGACAATTTCATCGCCACACCAGTCGGGAGGGGTGCGGGAGCACTGATGACACTCCAGCGTGCGGACGGGATAGTGCAGATACCCCCGATGAGCGAGGGCATCGCCGCAGAGACCGAGGTGGACGTAAAGCTGCTCCGCTCAAAGAGGGAGATAGAGAACACCATTGTCTGCATCGGCAGCCATGACAACACGCTCGATGTGCTCGCGAATTACCTGAAAAAGGAATACCCTGTATACAGCATGTCCTCTGCGCATGTAGGTTCAATGGGTGGACTCATGGCGATAAAAAAATCCGAGGCACATATAGCGGGCACTCATCTTCTCGATGAGCAGAGCGGCGAGTACAATGTCGCCTTTATAAGGAAATTTCTCAAGGACGTGCCTCTGAAACTTATCAACCTGGTCCACAGGGAACAGGGACTGATCGTCAGAAAGGGAAATCCAAAATATATAAAGAGCATTGAGGACCTAACCAGAGACGACGTCGTCTTCATAAACAGGCAGCCCGGCTCAGGCACACGGCTTCTGACCGACAAATGCCTGCGCGATAAAGGCGTGACCCCACGGAATATCAAGGGATACGACAAAGAGGAGTTCACGCATATGGGTGTCGCCTCCGCTGTATTGTCCGGAACGGCTGACGCAGGAATGGGTATACTGACGGCCGCGATTGCGCTGGACCTCGATTTCATCCCTGTCGCGCATGAGAGATACGACCTCCTGATCAGGAAAGAGCATATCGATACACTTATGATTCAGGCCCTGCTCCACATAATCCTGTCCCACAGGGAGTTCCGGGACAGGGTGAATTCATTAGGCGGTTATGATTCATGCGATATGGGAAAAGTAGTGTATGAGCAGTAAAAATCAGGGATCGGGCGTCCGGGGTCCGGAAGGTAAAGGAAACCATGCAGGGTCATAAGAAGAAAGGCATCATCAGGATAACCGAAACGGGCAGCTCAGTTGCTGAAGACGTCATCGCCGAAGAAAAGCGGCTGCGGATTGCGGTCAACGGCAGGGAGGCACTGAAACTCTATTGCAGTCCGATCATGATACGGGAGCTTGTCGTCGGCTTTCTGATGACGGAGGGAATCATACAGGGCAGCTGGTGTGCTGAGAGGATGACCATACAGTACGGGGATGACATATGTGTTGATATCCCGGCGGACGGGGAGGTCTCTCTGGAGGGTGCGACCATAACGTCCGGATGTGTCGGCGGCGTCACATTTGAGAAAACACCGCCGGAAAAGATCTCAAAAAACGGGCTCGTTATCGAAATTGATGCGCTCAGAGACATCTTTCACGAGTTTCAGAAAAAGTCCGACCTGTATAACCGGACCGGCTGCATTCACAGCGCCGCTGTCTCAGACGGGGAACATATACTTGTGGTTGCTGAAGATATCGGACGACATAATGCGGTGGACAAAGCCATTGGCTA
>JBFLYJ010000417.1:0-3334 GCA_040756635.1 Nitrospirota bacterium | reverse complement strand
CGTCGCGATTGCGCGCGCAATCGCAAAGAACCCAGCGGTCCTGCTGTGTGACGAACCCACCGGCGCACTCGATTCCGCCACTGGCATAGTCGTACTTGAAGTTCTGGAAAGGATAAACAGGGAACTGGGGACAGCCACCGTGCTGATTACCCACAACGCTGACATCGCCGACATGGCGGACCGCGTCATATATCTCAGTGACGGACTCATCTCAAGGGTGCGCAAAAATGATCACAAGAAATCCCCGCGTGAACTTCACTGGTGAAGAAGTCATATGCTTATGATAATGTTCAACAGGTGATATGACCTTAAGATCGATTTGTCCCCGACATATCATTTAGATCAGGATTTAAGTATGAGAACCATAGACCGCAAGATCATAAGAAACCTCCTCGGCATGAAGGGGCAGGTCATCGCGATAGCCCTGGTGATCGCGAGCGGAGTCGCCACCTTCATCATGTCGGTCAGTACGATGCAGTCGCTGAAGCTCACGCAGGCGGCGTTTTACAAAGAATACCGTTTTGCGGAGGTCTTCGCTTCTTTGAAACGGGCGCCTGAGAGCCTGCGTCAGAGGATAAAGAAAATCCCCGGGGTAGACCGGGTTGAGACCCGCGTATCAGCGCCGGTTAACATCGATGTCCCCGGCTTTCCGGACCCTGCGACAGGTCATATCATTTCCATCCCGGACAGCGGCAGTCCGCTGCTTAACAATCTCTTTCTGAGACAGGGTAGATTGCCCGAGCCATTCAGGGAAAACGAAATCGTAATCGGAGAGTCATTTTCGGAGGCTCATGACTTTAAACCCGGAGACAAACTGGGCGCAATAATTAACGGCAGACGTGAAAACCTTACTATTGTCGGGATCGCCCTCTCTCCTGAACATATCTATCAAATGCCCCCGGGGGCCGTGTTCCCGGATTTCAAACGATATGCCATTATGTGGATGCGCAGGTCGCCTCTGGGAACAGCGTATGACATGGACGGGGCATTCAACGACCTGTCACTTACGATTTCTCCGGGCGCTAATATCAATGACGTTATTGACAGGATCGATAAACTCATCAAACCCTACGGCGGCCTGGGAGCGTACGGCCGCAAGGACCAGATGTCCCACCGCTATCTCTCGGAGGAATTCCGGCAGCTGGAACAGATGGCGAGAATCTTCCCGGTCATTTTCCTCGGTGTCGCGGCATTTCTTTTAAATGTCGTGATAAGCCGTCTGATTAACATTCAAAGGGAAGAGATCGCGGCCTTAAAGGCGTTTGGATACGGCAACAGGGACATCGGACTGCATTTCGTGAAACTCGTGCTGCTGATCGTGCTCGCGGGGGTAGTGGTCGGTATCGCCGGAGGTTTCTCGTTAGGAAAGTGGATGAGCACTATATATATGGAATTTTACAGGTTCCCTTTTCTTAGATTTAAACTGGAGCCGCAGGTAGCTGTCACCGCGGCCTTTGTAAGCGCTGCGGCGGCGGTACTCGGTACTCTCCATTCGGTACGCAAGGCCGCGCTTCTGCCGCCCGCGCAGGCAATGAGGCCTGAACCGCCGTCTGCGTACAGGGAGTCCCTGCTGGAGCGTCTTGGGCTTAAGCGCCTGTTTTCCCAGCCTACCCGCATGGTCATACGCAACATTGAACGCAGACCGGTTAAATCCCTGCTTTCGATCATCGGGATCGCCCTTGCGTGCGCAATCATGATGGTAGGCAGTTTTCAGCAGGACGCGGTCGATTACATGGTAAAGGTCCAGTTCGGTCTGTCCCAGCGGGAGGACCTGTCGGTGACATTTGTCGAACCAACATCAAAAAAGGCCCTCTACGAATTGCGAAGTATAGAAGGAGTTAAGTCGGGTGAAGTTTTCAGAAGCGTACCTGTGAGGCTGAAGTTCGGACATCGGAATTACCGCACAGCCATTCAGGGGATAGAACCGGGTGGAGACCTTCAACGGCTGCTGGACTCGAATTTACACCCTATCGTCCTGCCCTCCTCCGGCATCGTTCTCACAGACCAACTGGGAGAAATGCTCGGGGTCCGTGAAGGTGACAGAATATTCGTTGAGGTGCTTGAGGGAAACCGGAAGGAATTTTCCGTACCGGTAGCTGCGCTAATCAGCCAGTACATCGGAGTATCCGCATATATGGACCTTTCGGCCCTGAACCGTATCCTGCATGAGGGGAATGCGGTCTCCGGGGCCTATCTCTCGGTCGATTCAGGGCACCTTCATGACATATTTGATAAACTGAAGGAAAGACCGAGGATCGCAGGGACCGAAATAAGGGAGAGGGCCATTACGAATTTTTACGAAACCATGGGTGAGACAGTCCTTATCTTCACCTTCATTAATACTCTTCTTGCGGGGATAATTGCCTTTGGAGTAGTATACAACAGCGCAAGAATAGCCCTCTCGGAACGCAGCAGAGAACTGGCGAGTCTGAGGGTCCTGGGGCTTACAAGAGGAGAAATATCATACATATTGCTCGGCGAGCTCAGCCTGCTGACACTGGCGGCCGTACCTCTGGGCTTTCTTGTCGGCAGAGGGATGTGCGCTTATATCGCGGAGTCACTAAAGACAGACTTATTCAGGATACCACTGGTACTGGAGGCTGATACGTACGCTTTCGCAGCCACTGTGGTTCTGATATCCGCCTGTATCTCAGGAATACTTGTACGGCACAGGCTGGACCGGCTGGACCTTATCGCGGTCCTGAAGTCAAAGGAATAATTACCTATGATATCACGAAGACGAATCATACTGGTCGGAGCAGCGGCTGCTGTCATACTGGCCATCGTCTATGGTTTCATGCCGAAACCAATATCTGTGGAAACCGTCGTAGTGAAGCGGGGACACATGAGAGTTGCGATAGAGGCAGAGGGGCAGACTAGGGTCATTGACCGTTTTATCGTATCAGCCCCTGTCGCGGGTTATGCCCTTCGTATCTACCTGAATATCGGGGACCCCGTCAGTAAGGGAGACAGCATAACCGAACTTGAACCGCTGCGCTCGAATGTGCTTGACCCACGGAGCAGGGCTGAGGCAAAGGCCAGGGTCGCCGCTGCCGAGGCATCACTGCTTGGGGCGAAGGAAAGCGCCAGGGCAGCCGGGGCAAGCGCCGATTTTGCAAAAAAGGAAGCCGAGCGCATCAGACAGTTATTTTCGGATGCTCTGGTCCCCAGAGAGAGACTGGACATGGCTGAAGCTGATATGCAGAGGACAGACGCGGCCATGCGTTCGTCCGAGTTTGCGGTGGAGGTGGCCAGACATGAAAAGGACGCGGCATTAACGGCCTTGAAGTATTCCGCCGCGCATGAACCAGGCGGCTATCCCGAGAGAGTGGTC
>JBFLYJ010000416.1:0-3335 GCA_040756635.1 Nitrospirota bacterium | reverse complement strand
CGGGCCGAAGTGCAGGACAGCAGGGTCATTTTGCAGAACACGCGGGAGCTGAACTGATGCATTCCGTAGAGGTAACCAAGCTGAAGAAAAGTTATAAAGAGAAACATGTAGTGACTGACATAAGCCTGAACTTCAATTCAGGAGAAATCGTCGGACTTCTGGGCCCGAACGGAGCGGGAAAAACCACTACATTTTATATGATACTGGGGCTGATAAATCCCGACAGCGGTGATATTTTTCTGGACGGTGAAAACCTTAACAATTTTCCGATGTATAAAAGGGCAAGAAAAGGCATCGGCTATCTTCCGCAGGAAGCGTCTATCTTCAGAAAACTGAAAGTCGAAGACAACATAATGGCGGTCCTCGAAATAACGAGCGGGGACAAAGCATCAAGGCGTCAAAAACTCGAAAAAATAATCGAGGAATTCAATCTGGCCCCCATCGCAAAGAGATACGGCTATCACCTGTCGGGCGGCGAGAGGAGAAAAGTCGAGATAGCAAGGGCGATAGCCGTAGATCCCGTCTTTATCCTTCTGGACGAGCCTTTTGCCGGGATCGATCCGCTCGCGGTCAATGAACTGAAAAATACATTACGCCATCTGGCGGACAGGGGGATAGGCCTTGTTATAACAGACCATAACGTGCGCGAGACTTTATCTATAACGGACAGGGCATATATAATAAATGATGGACGCATTCTGTCTCATGGTGTCCCTGCGGAACTTATTGCAAATGAACTAGTTAAAAAAAGTTACCTAGGAGAAGATTTCAGACTATAATGGCACAGGAACAGAGACTTGAACTCAGACTATCCCAGAAATTGATACTGACCCCCCAGCTGCAGCAATCCATCAAGCTGTTGCAGCTGCCGCTGCTGGAACTGACCCAGGACATCAACCAGGAACTCATGAACAACCCTCTGCTTGAAGAGAATATCGAGAGGGAAAGCGAGACCAGAAATGAACAGGCAGCAACGGGCGTCGAAGAAGAACCGTTTCGCGAGCCTCTGGACGATGCGGAAGCCCCGCTCGAAAAAATATTCGGATTTACGACCGACAGTTACTTTGAAGAAAGAGAAAGCGACGGCAGGGACTTCGGTTATTTCAGCGACGGCACAGAGGAAATGAGCTCTCCTTTCGAGCGCAACAGGACCAAGACCGACCTGTACGAACACCTGCTCTGGCAGCTAAGACTGTCGTCCGTTTCCGGACCGGTCGGCAAAACCGCCGAGATCATCATCAATAACCTTAACGACTACGGCTACCTGCAGGCCTCTCTTGAGGAAATAGCAATAATGGCGGAAACGGATCTCGCTGTCTGTGAGGAGGCCCTGAAATTCGTTCAGGGGCTTGATCCGTCCGGAGTAGGCGCCAGGAACCTGCAGGAGTGCCTTCTGCTGCAGTTACCTCCCCTTAACCTGAAGGGTACGCTCGTGGAACTTATTCTTACCGAAGGTTTCGCGGAGCTTGAAGGGAAAAAATATAAGCAGCTTGCTGCCAAACTTAAGGTATCGATCGAAGATGTTTTCGCTGCGGTCAAAATTATTGAGGGACTTGAGCCCAGACCCGGCAGGAACTATTCGAGCGATGAACCCGTCCACATCATCCCGGACGTTTATGTAGAAGAGTCGGACGGGAAATTTATCATCACCTTAAACGAAGAGGGGATACCCAAGCTCAGGCTCTCAAACTACTACAGGAGGCTTCTGGCAAATAAAAAGACTCTGGGACCGGAGGAAAAACAGTTCCTGGAGGAAAAACTGCGTTCAGCAATCTGGCTGCTGAGAAGCCTTGACCAGAGGAACAAAACGATCTATAAAGTGACCGAAAGCATCCTTAAGTTCCAGGAGGACTTCTTCAGAAAGGGACACAAATATCTTAAACCCCTTAACCTCAGGGACGTAGCGGAGGACCTGGGGATGCACGAAAGCACTATAAGCAGGGTAACGTCGAATAAATATATCCAGTGCCCCCAGGGGCTTCTGAATTTCAGATACTTTTTCAGCAATGCTGTACCCTCCGCAAGAGGTGACATGTCATCCTCGACTGTTAAGGACATTATCAGACAGATCGTAGCTGAAGAAGACACGAGCGACCCGCTGAATGACCAGAAAATAGTCGAGATCCTGAAAAACAAGGGCATAAGTGTTGCGCGGAGAACGGCCGCAAAATACAGGGAAGAACTCAAGATACCGTCCCATTTGAAACGCAAGAAATGGTTCTGATGTCATCCGGACTTATGGGCATTAACAAAGACATCCCCATGTAATCATATAATTAAGCTGATATATACAGATAGTTCAATACCACGTTAACATCAAATCCAGCATCCTGGTTATGAGTATTAAAGGAGGGAACAAATGAACATAATAATCAATTGCAGACAGATGGACCTTACAAAAAACCTCAAGGAATACGCTGAGGAGAAAATAGGGAAGTTTAAAAAATATCTCGGGGATGTTTCTGAAGCCACCATTACGCTGAGCGTTGAAAAATACCGGCATACGGCTGAAGTGCTCCTCAAAGTAAACGGATCGTTCATACAGGCGGTCAGCACTACGGGAGAGATGTATTCATCCATTGATGAAGTGGTGGAAAAACTGGCCCGTCAGGTCAAAAAATTCAAAGACAAGACCGTGTCCCAGAGAAAGAGCAAGGGTAAAGCAACTGCTCTGCCTGAATCGGTAGAGACCCTGCCGACGATCATAAAAAACAAATCCTATAATATAAAACCAATGAGCGTTGAAGAGGCCGCAATGCAGATGGACCTGCTGGACAAGGATTTTTTCGTGTTCACGAACGCGTCATCAGGCACTATCAATGTGCTTCATAAAAGAAACGACGGCAACTTCGGGCTTATCGAACCCATAAAGTGAAAAGACAGAAGAAACATCAGCTCCTGACCATAATCCTTACAGGTCTGTCCGGGGCCGGGAAAACTGTAGCGCTCAACGCCTTTGAAGACAGCGGATTCTTTTGTGTAGACAATCTTCCGCTGAAACTTATCGAGACGTTCGTCAATTTAAGCAGCAAAACCCCTTCCATAACAAAGATTGCCATAGGTATCGATATCAGAGAAAGAAAATTCCTGACCGATTTCTCGGAAGCCGTTTCATCGTTGAGAGAAAAACATAAGCTCGAAATCATATTCCTGGAAGCCTCCGATAATGCCCTTATCAGACGTTTCAAGGAAACGAGGAGGCCCCATCCGATCGGAAACAAGGACCTCAGAAAGGCTATCCAGAGGGAGATGAGGCTGCTTTCATCCATAAGAGAAGAAGCCAATACGATTATCGATACTTCCCTGCTGACCCCGCATCAGCTTCGAAAATTCAT
>JBFLYJ010000415.1:0-3339 GCA_040756635.1 Nitrospirota bacterium | reverse complement strand
CGTCAGGCTGTTCGGGGTCTGCAGGCGCGATCTTTTCAGGCAGCTTTCCGGTCTGACGGAGTTTTATTAAATACCCGTAGTAACTCTCATCCGTAAAAAGTCCCTGGAAAAAGTCGTAGTCCTTCAGCCCGCACAGATCATTATCTCCTGCCGGTGCGGAAGGACCGCAGGCGCTCACTATTTTTTCCTGGCTTCTGACCATCCAGAACAGGTATTTATAAAAATCTCTGCTGTTGACATATGAAGTCAACCGCGAAAAAAATTCATACGCGTTCTTGTAATCCCCGGTAATATAATTCAGCCAGCCCATTCCCCAGAGCGCGTCTTCAGCCTTTTCCGGGAACCTCTCAAGCACGCTTCTGTAAATGCGCTCCGCTTCACCGAACCTCTCATTCCTCCTCAACTCATCCGCGTCCATAAGCAGCAAAAGCGCGAGATAGTTGTTGTCCGGGTAGATGCTTTCAAACTCTTTTTTAATAACTTCAAAGCCCGCTTCATCGCTGCGCCTGTATAGCGCCTGGGCCTGCCAGTACATAGCCTCAGGTGTTCTGATACGGGCAAACGTCTTGGCAGCCTCTCCGTAATACTTCTGCGAAAACTGACACCTGCCGATTGATAATATAATCGCTTCCCTGTCGACATCATCGGCCGCGCCGAGCGCCTCCCTGAACGTACTTTCCGCCCTCGGGTAATTTCCGTTTTTAAAGAGATTGTCCGCTCTTTTTAGAAGCTCTTCCTTCGTGAACCTGTCGGCCTTAAGTAATTTCAACTCATTTAATGCCTCCTGCGACAGAGGCGCGGCATTCAGATAAATACTCTTCATGAGAATGACCGTCTGCTCTTTGTCGCCTTTTTTCTTCAGCAGTCTCGCGAGGGACATCTTCCTTTCCCAGTCTTTCGGATATCTCTCGACATACCGGGAAAGCGCATTGACCGCCTCATCTTCCCTGCCTAATGAAAGCAGGGCCGAGATTTCAGACTGCGCGGCATATTTCAGCAGGAGGTCGTTCTCTATCCGGCGTGCCGCCTGGAGCGCCTCCTCATTTTTTCCGGAAGCAAGGTATACTTCGACCAGTAATTTCAGCGCATAATCCTTCATCAGGGGATATGTCTCCGCGGACCTGGTCAGATATTGTTCGGCCCTCCCGAAATCCCCGGCTTCCTTGTACAACCTGCCCAGTATGAACATCGCCCTGTCACTGCCCGGCAGGCCGTTCTGTATGGTATCGAGCAATATTTTTTCTGATTCTTTATTCAAAGGTGTATTCACCGCGACTGACGCGTCCGCAGACTGCCCTGGCGGCTGACCGGGGATAGATTGAGGGGCCTCTGCCGACCGGAGTTCGGAAGCATGCCCTGTCCGTACAGACAGACAGAAACAAACAAGAAACATAATGCTTAAAAGAGTAATATATCTGCTCATGAATGATCTGCGGCAGTCATAAATACTTACCGCTTATTAGGGCCTTATGCCGCGTTATTTTTTAGTATAAGCATAATACAGAAATATTTCTTACCCCCCTTTGCTCCTTTTAAGGACCCGTTTGTCCATCCTGAAAATGTTATAGCAACCTCGATATTTATGTAGTAAACTTGTTATTAACAACCATGGATTTGAGGGGCATTGAGTAAATTGGGACAACATGCCTTTCCAGGCTTGCTTTATTTTGCCGGTTTGCTCCTGTCCGGTCTTTATTAACAGCAATGTACTGATAAAATGAAGGGCCGTCATGGACCTCCTGAAAATTATCGTCCAGCCGCTTTTAGTTATCGCGGTTCTATCGTTTAGTTCTGCCTCATCCGGCCAGGATACCGGGGCAGGGCCATGCATCGAGTGCCATAAGGATACTTATGAAAAAGCGTTGTCATATAAATACCAGCACACTGTTTTTCAGGACAAGTGTCAGGTATGCCATATGAACACCGAAAAAAAAGACAATATCGCGGCCCAGATGAATTCCCCGTACCTGCTGAGAGAGTGGCTCATTAATCTGGACCGGCTCTCCGGAAACCAGGGCTATCAGGCCGATGTGGCCGTCACCGACAGCAGTGGAAGGAAAGGTCCGCCGAGCCGGGTGGACATCATTCCCCGGAATGCATGGGAACCTGACGGACAGCACGCGGTATTTAAACTGACCGAAATTACTGGAATCAATGTTAAGGAGATAAGACGCCGCGGATTTGTCAGGGCCACCATAACATGGGAAAGTAACGCGTTTTCCACGACAGAAGCCGAATACAGGGTAAGAGGGCAGCGGCCGGACTCATATAAAACAGATGGTTTATATACAAAAAGTCATATTATCACTCTGAACGGTTTAAAGTATAAGAGCAAATATTTCTTCAGGGCGGTTTCAAGGGACATCTACGGCAACACTCTCAAATCAGAAGAAATTAGTTTTGACACCTCTGAGGAGTTTACGCGCCCTCAGGTCGAAGAATCGAAAGATGATGATTCCTCGCTTCCCGCGATAGAACATATGCAGGTAATCAGGGGCCAGGACGGAACGGGATTATACCTGAAAGTGACCGCTAACAAGAGTTGCGGGATATCGGTAATAGTTAAAGAAGTCATGAAGAAGGACGATAAACACGGTTTCGGACTGCTGCCCGCCCGATATTCAAGAATCGATATCTGCTATAAATGCCATCCGCACGACTCGTCACACCCGGTAGGGATAAAAGCTGAAAGTCCCAAAACCAGAACGCCTGTGGACCTGCCGACAATCGAGGGAGGGATCATAACCTGTGTTACCTGCCATACTCCTCACGGAGGCGACAGGCTGCACTTTAACAGATTTGATTTCAGAAAAGAATTATGCATGAGATGCCATCTGGAAAAATATGACAATCTGTAAATCATCGCATTGCTGTCCAAAATAATATTGACAGGAGAGGCTGAATGCCGAATAAACACAATGAATCAGCATAACATCAAATATAAAAGATAAAAAAAATAAAATATGGAGGAGAGATGATTTAATAGTCCTGTTCCTCATCTTTGATCTTTGATATTTGATTTTTTTCTGTTTACGGTGTCGATTGTGTATTTAAGGTGTTCAGCCTCTTTAACAACTCTATCATAAACAGATGTGTAATTAACTTATATCTGACTACATTGTACCCCAAGGAGGAAGAATGGGCCATAACAACAACCGCAGCATGCTGAATTTTTCCGTTAAATCGCATATGCAGATAAGGATATGCATGAAAATCCTCGGCATCATCCTTATCGGGGTCGGGCTTATGGCGGCGGTCTTTTACTTTTTCAGCAACAGGGAGATAAATTCCAGCTACCGCCTGTTTCATATCCATGCGGACAATTTCCTTGAGCTGCTC
>JBFLYJ010000414.1:0-3356 GCA_040756635.1 Nitrospirota bacterium | reverse complement strand
CAACAGGGCCGTATCTGCCAGGAGACAGGCCGGTTCAGCCTTTAAGCCCATTATATACGCCGCTGCCATGGACAATGGTTTTACACCGGCTAGCGTAATAATAGATGAACCGCTGGTTTATGAGAGTGAAAAGTACGGTGACTGGAAACCCGGTAATTATGATAATAAATTCTATGGCGCCACGAGACTCAGGGAAGGCCTCATTCATTCCAGAAACGTAGTCACAATTAAACTCCTTGAGGAAATGGGTGTTGAAAAGGTGGTTAAATTCGCCCGGACCCTCGGAATAGAAGGCCCTTTCCCCCGAAACCTGACGCTTGGACTTGGAAGTCTGAGTGTAAGTCCCCTTGAATTGACAACGGCATTTGGTGTATTTGCTCGCGGCGGGACAAAAATGCCGGCGGTCTCGGTTAAATACGTCGTCGATCCTGATGGAAATGTCCTTGAGAACAACGTGCCCAAAGGACAGAATGTGATCAGTCCCCAGACGGCATTTCTGGCCACTTCAATGCTTGAGGACGTGGTCAAATACGGGACCGGTAGGCGGGCGCTGGCTCTTAACAGACCGGCTGCCGGAAAAACAGGAACGACTAATGAGTATAAAGACGCATGGTTTATAGGATATACCCCTGGATTGATCGCAGGGGTCTGGGTCGGTTTTGATGATGTGCGGTCCCTGGGGCACGGCGAGACCGGTTCAAGGGCCGCATCGCCCATATGGGTATCATTTATGGACAGGGCGCTTTCAGAGATTTCTCCATATGAGGGCGGGGACGCTGAAAAAAGGCAATTTCCTGTACCTGATGGCATAGTGACGGCGGTCATTGATCCCTTGACGGGCCTGCTCGCTGCCAGTGACACAGAAAAGATTGTAGAATTTTTCAAAGAGGGAACGGTCCCTTCGATTCATTCAACGGCCATATACAGGGAGCTGATACTGAAACAGAAAAGAGAACTCAGTAAATTAGATGATGGAAAAGTAGTGGAAGGTGATTTAATCGATTGAAAGATGCGGCCTGTTTGTATACTATATGTATAACTATTGATTTTAAAGGAGGACGCTATGAAGATCATAATCACGGTTTTAATTGTTTTGTCAGTCTTTTCGGTTTCTTTCTGCCTCGCAGACGAGGCCGCCGTTAAAGAGGCGTACTCCCTTTATTATAAAGGCGATAAAGCAGCGGCCATAGAAAAGATGGAGGCGTATGTCAGCCAGAACCCTGATCCGGGGGCGCTATATTTCCTGGGATATGCGTATTATGAGAAAAAGGACATGGTCAAGGCCAATGAATATTTCAGTAAGGCGTTCAGTTTAAAGGATTTTTACAGCCCCATACCTCCCAGGGAAGGTCAGTAGCCGACTTTATGCAGTTTCATGATGTTTGTCTTTCCTCCCAGCGCAAAAGGGGAAGAAGCTATTATATTACTATTGATTCCCCTTTTCTGACGAGTTTTTTCCTGAGCAGGGCGCGTTCCGACTCTGATATCATTTCGTCCGTGTTGCCCGGAAATTTCATGATATAGGGGCTTACACCGCGATACAGACTCATCCTCCTTCGCATGTTTTCATCCGCTGTAAAACAGATGACCGGAACAGATGGCCTGAATTTAGACACTAGAAGAGAAGTAAAGCCGGTCCGGCTGAAAGCCACTACGGCCTTCGCGTTTATGTCGGCGGCAGAAGAGCAGGCCGACTCTGCCAGTGCCTGCGCGAAACTGTTTGAGACGATATCTCCGGTATGTTTAACAGGTTTGCTCTCTTCGGTAAACCGGATTATCCTGTCCATCATTTTCAGTGCATCGACCGGATACCTGCCGACGGATGTTTCGGCCGAGAGCATAAGCGCATCCGTTCCGTCCAGCACGGCATTGGCCACGTCCGCCGCTTCTGCGCGCGTGGGTGTAGAGTGCTCCGTCATTGATTCGAGCATTTGAGTGGCGGTTATCACGGGCTTCATTGCGGCATTGCATCTCTCGATCAGGTCTTTCTGGATAAGAGGTACGCGCTCTGCCGGCAGCTCAACGCCGAGATCTCCTCTTGCGACCATAAGACCGTCCGCTTCTGTGATTATCTCATCAATGTTATCGAGCGCCTGTCTGTTTTCGATTTTTGCTATAACCGGTATGTCAGCGTTTTTTCCCCGGAGCCAGTTTTTTACCTGCCGTATGTCCTGCCCTGACCGTACGAATGACATTGCCACGTAATCAATGCCCATCCTGATACCGAATTCGAGGGCCTCCCGGTCCTTTGCGGTAAAGACCTCCCCTGATATCTTTGTCCCCGGAAGATTGACCCCTTTCTTCTCCTTCAGTATTCCCCCTTCTATTACTTTCGTGACGACTTTACCCTTTTCCTTTCCGGTTACCTTTAAATGAATCAGCCCGTCATCCATAAGTATTCTGTCCCCGGGATTTACGTCTTTGGCCAGGTGCCTGTAGGAGACAGGGACCTCACCGCCGCTGCCCTCGATTTTTTTTGTAGTCAGTATGAGGGTCGAATTTTTCTTCAGGACAACGGAACCGCCCTTCAGGGCGCCCACCCGTATCTTCAGGCCTTTCAGGTCCTGCAGGACCGCAACCGGAGAATCGTTTTTGCGGGAGATCTGTCTGATACGTTCAAGCGTTTCTCCATGCTGCTCGTGAGATCCATGGGAGAAATTGAGCCTGGCAACGTCCATCCCGGACTTTATCATTTTTTCAATGACCGTTACTGAAGCTGTGGCAGGGCCTATGGTGCAGATTATCTTCGCTTTTCGCATAAATTATGATTTTATGTAGGGGCAGGGCTTGTCTCTGCCCAAATGTCTTGTCCCTTCCCTTGATGTAGGGCAACCACAAGGATTGCCCCTGCGATGGCCTCTGTTAATTATTTTATCCAGTGAGGGTGTTTCCCTTTATCAAAGGCCGTATGTCTCTCCCATTGTTCCCCTCTCTGCTTAAAATCAGAACGGTAATGCGCGCCTACACTCCCCTGTCTCAGGAGCGCCGCTTCAGTAATCATATGTGATACCGTCAGCATGTTCCTCAGTTCGGACTCCCTCCGGCTCCTGAAGGGCATGTCCATTATCTCTTTCCATTTTTTCAGCCAGTTTCTCGCGGCCGTGAGAGATTTTTCGCACCGTATAATGCCGACTTTCTTCCACATAAGCTGTCTCAGGGAGCTTCGAATTTTCTCGGCGTCGATAGCGGCCGGAGATATCGCGTTTTTTGACGTGCGTTTTATCTTGACCGGTTCCGGAGCATTACCCTGCTCGATATAATCGGCTGCCTTTTTCCCTGCCCGCGCACCGAACACGAGTCCTTCAAGCAGGCTGTTTGACGCCAGGCGGTTGGCGCCGTGAACGCCTGTGCAGGCG
>JBFLYJ010000413.1:0-3361 GCA_040756635.1 Nitrospirota bacterium | reverse complement strand
GCATCTTTGTGCCGATACGGTCGCACATAATTTGGAAAGGTCCAAAATACCTTTTATTCATTCTATACTTGAAATAAAATCCGACAGCCTGGTGGACAAGAAATACCGGAGGATACTTAAGAGACTCGACAAGGCAATGCAGATGAGAAATGATATATTTCTCGAAAAACGGCTGCAGAGTCTCATTTTTTCTTTCAAGACCAACAAGAGAATATTCAGCGGGATTCTTGTGCTGTCAAGACTCCCCAACTATACACCATTGTCCAATTTTATTGACGGCCGATTCCCTTATGAAGTACCTGCTGAACACATCTATACTTTTCAGCAGGAGGCCCTGACCAGGATGATCGAACTGCTTAACAACGGCAGGGATTCAGAAGTTCTCAAAGAGCATCCTTTAGGCAGATACCAGAGAAAGGCCTCCTGACCGTTTCCCGGCATTGTAATTTTCAACAGATTCTGCTACGATTTTAACTCATTAAATAGCGATTAATTTCATTAACAGAGGATAGGATTCAATGCAAGACGAAGAAGTCAAGTCCGTTATCGAGGCGATACTATTTATGGCGGGGGAGCCTGTAACGCTTGATACTATAAGAAAAATAACAGAAGTCGACAAGTACAATACGGAGAGACTCATCAGAGAACTCATCAGCGATTATTCTGTCAGAAATACAGGATTATTTATTGTGGAAGTGGCCGAAGGTTTCCAGATGGTCACTAATCCCGCGTGCGCACCATGGGTAAAGAAACTACTTTCTACATCTGTGCCCAAGAAACTCAGCCAGTCGTCTCTGGAGACCATGGCAATTATCGCCTACAAACAGCCGATCATAAAGGCTGAAATCGAGGCCATCAGGGGCGTGAACTCTGACGGGGTCGTAAAGACGCTTCTGGACAAAAGGCTTATTAAAATCCTGGGGCGGAAGGAGGTCCCGGGCAGACCGTTGATGTACGGTACGACCAAGGAATTTTTACAGTACTTCGGACTGAAGGACCTGACTGAACTCCCGACGCTGAAAGAGTTTCAGGAGGTTGATATTCCCGAGCCTGCTGAACAGTCGTCCGATGACCCGGATATGCCTGAATATGCTGATGGAGGAGAGCAGTCAGTTTCTGTGAGTGATGAGAGCGGTCAGATAGCCTCCGTGCCTGAAGTGAATGACGCTGCACAGTCAGTTGATGAAGATGTATTTGATGAAGTACAAGAAGAGAATGCTGATACCGGACAGACTTCCGATGAAGCGGTAAAATCACAGGAATAAATAACAGACGGACCTGCGGGGGGACTATCTTATATATGCTTCGGTAACATATCTGCGCATCATCCTTTGGGTGTTGAAATAATACGCGTTCTTGCCGATGGCGTTCTGCATCATTCTAACCCATCTCTTGCGGTCATTATAGTAAAGGGGAATAATGGTACGCTCAAGTTTATTATAAAGGTCATCAGAATCTATCTGGTTCATATTGGTATCGGACTCTATCTCTTTCGGTGCGGGTCCGATCGCCCAGCCGGTATATCCTTCGATATGCCCCTCTATCCACCATCCGTCGAGCACACTGAAGTTCATTACACCGTTGTGGGCTGCCTTCATTCCACTTGTGCCTGAAGCTTCAAGCGGTCTCAGCGGTGTGTTGAGCCAGATATCGACCCCGGAGACGAGTTTGAGCGCAATGGCCATGTTATAGTTCTGAATAAAGGCGATCTTGATCTTTCCCTTGAACTGTTCCTTGTAGGAAAATATCTTCTCGATTAACTGCTTTCCGACCGTGTCCCTTGGATGCGCCTTCCCGGCATATATGATCTGTATTTTCCCGGCGCCGATCTGCTGAAGCCTTTTTGTGTCCGAGAACAGAAGATCGGCCCTTTTATACGCGGTGGCCCTTCTGGCAAAACCTATAGTCAGCGTCTCATAGTCCATTCCGGCATCTGAAACAGAGTTGACATAATCAATGAGTATCTTCTTGGACTCCTGGTGGGCGGCCCAGAGCTCCTCATCAGGTATTGCTCCTATACGCACAAATATCTCTGGCTCATTGGCCCATCCAGGCAGATATTTATCGAAGACTTTTTTCATGCTCTCGCATGTCCATGTATATGAATGAACGCCATTCGTGATCGCGTTGATCTGGTAACCGGGAAACATGCTCTTTGAAACCTGGCCATGCTTTTTTGCCACCCCGTTTACATATTTGCTTAAATTGAAACCCAGAAGGGTCATATTGAGGCTTTTTTCACCCGCGAGTTTTTTCAGTATATTCTTCGGGAAATAATCGTTAAATACCTTGTCATACAATTCATATGTAAACTTGTCGTGCCCTGCTTCCACAGGTGTATGGGTCGTGAAAACACATAAGTCCTTTACCGATTCGGTGTCCCAGATATGGTCTTCATCCCAGACGGACTCTATGTCTTTTTTATGTTCATGAAGCAGTTCAAGTGTGAGAAACGCTGCATGCCCTTCATTCATGTGGAACTTCTTGATCTGGAATCCGAGTTTTCTCAACATGCGCACGCCGCCGATACCCAGGACCACCTCCTGTTTTATGCGGTAACTCTCGTCGCCGCCATAGAGACAATCAGTAAGTGACCGGTCTTCAGCGCTGTTTTCGGGCAGGTCGGTGTCAAGATAAATGACCGGGACCTTGCTTCCTTCCCGAGGGCTTTCTACGAAATATACCCATGCCTGTATGAAAACCTTTCTCCCTTCGATGGTCACCGTGATCTTTTCAGATGATTTTTTCAGCAGTCTTGACGGGTCCCATACTGCCGGCAGTTCTGTCTGGTGGCCATTGGCATCAATTTGCTGGAAGAAATAACCTTTTCTGCTGATAAGGGTCACGGCGACAAAAGGCAGGCAGAGGTCAGCGGCAGCCTTGACCGTATCGCCGGCAAGTACCCCAAGGCCCCCTGAATAAGTGGGAATTTCATCTCTCAGGCCAATTTCCATCGAGAAGTAAGCTATCTTTGGTTCAGTAATAAATTTTTCAAGAATTGTCATAGCAGCGTATTATACCAGATAAATAGTTATGTTGAGATAACAGGTATATTTATTTTCTCAGATAGTGTTTTCTGGTTTTTTCATCAAACTTTTCAATGGCGTATCTAAGCATAGTTCTCGGCATTTTTGAGCAATACTTTAACAGAAAGCGTTCTTCTGCTTCCCTGTTTCTCTTACCGACTTCCCTCAGCATCCAGCCGACCGCCTTATGAATCAGGTCATGCTTGTCATTCAACAGTATTTCCGCCAGTGCAAGCGTCTCCACGAACCGGTTGTTTTTGATGAAATGAAATGTTGTCATTACGGCTATTCTCCGCTCCCAGATATTTCGGGATTTTGCCATTCTGAATAATATC
>JBFLYJ010000412.1:0-3362 GCA_040756635.1 Nitrospirota bacterium | reverse complement strand
TTTAGTTTGGGAGCAGGGGGCAATGATGAATGGGCCCCTCTGTAATCCGGTAATTATCTACTCGGCTTTTAATGTCATTTCTTTAGCTCATCAGATCAGGAGCTTTATCATTGTATTATTGTCTGCCCAGGGTAAAAAATGACTCATTTTTTGTCCAGCCTGTCCATTCTTTCAGCAAGTTCCCTCCAGTTGCACGAATGGAGTTCTTTGACCATCCTGTGAAAAGCTCCGGTTTCTATAATTTTAATCCGTTCAGATTCTTTGTCAATCCCATAAAAAGGCAGCATAACGAAAAAGGCCTGGTCAACGTGTTTCTTTACCGGGTCCATAACATCTCCACGTCTTGAAAAATAAGGGTCTTCACCCTCTGCGCATGGACTGCCGAAAACATTAAACTGTCTGCAGGCCAACGGCCGCACCGGATGGACGGCGCATCTCGTATCGACAAGAAACGGACATGTGTCGCTTTTTTTAAAAACGGCAAGCTGCTCTTTCAGGATCATCCTGTCAGGCCCTTTGAGTTTTTCGGCCGCGTACCAGGAAACCCCTGCGATCTCCAGCGGATAAATGGGGATGTCCTTGTGCGTGCTGCAGCAGTGAGAGCATCCTCTGGAACAGGCAAGCTTCCTGCCGTTTTTCTGTGCCGAATCGATTGACCTTGCCACTCCCTTATCAACAATGAAATAACCCTCCAGAAGAAGCCCGATCCACGGCAGTTTCTTCTCGTCTTCCGGATAGGAGAGGCGCTTGAGCTTATCTGATAAGAATTTGAGTTTTTTCTTGGTCATTAAGTGTCTATCTTTTAAGTTTGTCATTACGGCATTCCATTAGCCGGAATCCGGTTCCTTCTGAAAAAGACCCTGGATTCCTCCCCACGCATCGGACCGGGAATGACGCTTCAACTAATAGTTACAACCGACATACATTGACATTTATCATAACTTATCGTGTCGGTTAGTTGGTATTGGGACATCTCCCCTGTGATAAAATAGATTGCCATGAAAGTGCTAGTTGCGATGAGCGGCGGTGTCGATTCATCGGTTGCCGCGTACCTGCTCAAAAAAAACGGACATGATGTTGCTGGAGTCAGCTTTGAGCTTTGGGACAAAAGGGACCTGAAAGCCTCCAGTGTCTGTTGTTCAATAGAGACGATTCAGCTCGCAAAATCCGTTGCGCAAAGTCTGGGTATCGACCATTACACGATAGACGTTAGGGACGCCTTTTACCTTCATGTAATTGAAGAATTCTGCGGTTCCTATATAAAGGGAGCCACTCCCAATCCCTGCATATTATGCAATAAACATATCAAGTTTGATTTCCTCCTGAAAAAGGCGGAACAACTGGGGGCCGATGCCGTGGCCACGGGGCATTACGCGCGAACAGAAAAAGCAGGTGGTGTAGAGTACGGGACAGGGGATTCATCCGGTCATCGGTATCTGTTAAAAAAAGGGATAGACCCAAAGAAAGACCAGTCTTACTTTTTGTATGTAATGGGACAGGAAGAACTCTCAAAGACCCTGTTCCCTCTCGGAGAAATGACGAAAGAGCAGACACGCGGAATTGCGAGGGACCTTGGGCTCGTGACCGCACTGAGGGCAGAAAGCCAGGAGATCTGTTTTGTGGGAGATAATAGTTATGCCGATTTTATCAGGGGCTTGGCCCCCGAGGCATTTCGCCCCGGTCCTGTAATTGATTCATCCGGAAGGGAAGTGGGTGAGCATAAGGGGATAATATTTTACACGATAGGACAGAGAAGGGGACTGGGTATATCATCAGCGCAGCCGTATTATGTGGTTGAAATAGACCGTATAAATAACGCGATAAGAGTTGGCCCGAGGGAGGACGCGATGAGAAAAAGATTGATAGTCAGCGAACTGAACTGGATATCTATTGATTCCCTGACAGAGTCTTTAAAGGCGGATGTGAAGATACGTTCAACCATGAAGGCGGTCCCGTCGATAGTCACTCCCGAGGGAAACGATAAGGTCATGGTTGAGTTCGATGTCCTTCAGTGGGCCCCGGCCCAGGGTCAGAGCGCGGTATTTTACAGCGGTGACGTGGTCATTGGCGGGGGCATAATTGAATAATATTAGTGAGTTATCCAATATTTAATTTTTCTGTTTAATTTTTTATTAATTCATTGTATACTTATCGTCAAATGCCCACTTACAGGACTGGATGCAGCGGATTTTTGTATGACTCATGGAGGGGCGCCTTTTATCCTGAGGATCTTCCCCACAAGAAATGGCTATCCTTTTACATGAGGAAGTTCGACACCGTTGAACTGAACGTCACTTTCTACAGGCTCCTGAAAAAAGAGGCATTTGAGAGATGGTATAAAGAGACCCCGCCTGGTTTCAGATTCAGTCTGAAAGGCAGCCGTTTCATAACACATGTAAAAAAACTGAAGGACGTGGAACTTCCCCTCTCAACTTTCTTTAATGCCACCGCCCCGCTTCTGGAGAAACTGGAGGTAATACTCTGGCAGTTGCCGCCTAATTTAAGGCTCAATATGAAGAACCTCGAAGACTTCGTCGAAAATCTGAAGCCATACCCTGTCCGTCACGTATTTGAGTTCAGACACAAGAGCTGGCTTGTCAAGAAGGTCTTTAACCTTATGTCTGCCGCCAATATTGGTATATGTATGGCTGACTGGCCCGAATTTATCAATGATCTTCCTCCGACCGCTGACTTTGTCTATATCCGCAGACACGGAGAGGGAGGGAGTTACGCTACGAATTATACTCCCGAACAATTAAAAAACGATGCAAAAAAAATAAAAGAGTATATGAAACTCGGCAAAGACGTATACATATATTTCAATAATGACGCCTTCGCGTATGCTCCGAAAAACGCTCAGGAACTAAAGACAATCCTCGAAGGCACTATCCCCAAATCACTGCTGACATCGGGAGAAAGTAAACCCAAAAAGGTCAAGGCGGTAAAGAAAGTTGCGGCAAAGAAAAAGCCTGCCGCCAAAACCGTAAAAAAGACCGCTGCGAAAAAAGCGGGAAAACCTGCGGCGAAAACAGTTAGAAAAGCTGTTAAGAAAGTTGCCCCTAAAAAACCGAAAAAAGCCGTAAAAAAGAGCGCCGGGAAGACTTCAAAAAAGAAATCCTGAAAGAGCGCGTAGGTAAGCCTGCCTTGAAGCGTAACTCCACATTAAATGAAATCCATATGGTACAGTCCTGTGAATACACCTGATATCAATCAGATCATCCCCATATTAAGAAAGCAGGTACTGGGGCTTGATGTCCCATGGCTTGAAAACATGGTCAGGCAGGACCGGCAAAAAAGGGACCCTTTCAAGGTGCTCATTTCCTGCATACTGAGTCTCCGCACCCAGGACAAGACGACCGGTG
>JBFLYJ010000411.1:0-3383 GCA_040756635.1 Nitrospirota bacterium | reverse complement strand
CGTAGGCAACGCCGAGAGAGGATACTCCTTTTTTGATGAGGTGCCGGGCTACTTTTACTGCGCCATGTCCGTAAGCATTCGCCTTGATGACTGCGAGGACACGCGCATTCCCTGTTTTCTTCCTGACGACTTTGAGATTGTGAGAGAGGGCATCGAAGCTGATCTCAGCAAAGGTCTTCTGCAATTCCACTTATGACTTGCTTTCCCTGTCCGTCCCCCGGTCTTTTGATTTGTCTTTGGGAGTTACATCTATCTCGGGCTTGTCGGATGTCGCTTTTTTGAAGTTCTTTATGGCCTCTCCTATGCCCCTTCCTATCTCAGGAAGTTTTGATCCTCCAAAAAGGACCAGGACGATTACCAGAATAATAATTAACTCGGTTGCTCCTAATCCAAACATTCTACCCCCCTTTTTACTGTTCTCTTAAATCTTATTATATCTTTCCTGCATAAATTACGCTCAACATCTTTCGGACAATTCAGGTTAATAAAAGATGCTCCACGCCCGTCTGACTTTCTTATTTCTTCAGTGGTTATATATTGTACTCTTTTGTTTCTTAAAAAGTCTCTCGGTCCTCTCCTGCCGCCAAGTAACGCATTTTCCATGGACTCGAGTAGGTGCCGTGAATAAAACGCGAAAAGAGGTTCCCGCTGTCCGGACTGCTCTGGAACGACCGCGTCTTTGCCGGGTGTCTTTTCCGCCATATATTTGATAAGGTCTTTGTTTATGAAAGGCATATCGCAGGCGGATATGAACACAAGTGGAGTGGGGGAATTTAGAAGCGCGGTAAATATTCCGGTCATCGGACCCCGTATATCATAAGCGTCACCCAGCATAGGCACCCCGAGATAGGCATATAATTCCGGCTGATTGGTAACTATCCGGGATTCCCTGAAGAGAGTTTTCATTATGAGGAGGTTTCTTTCGACGATCTTCTGGCCTTCCACCTCAATGAAAGCCTTCAGCACCGGCATTCGCGTATTTTCACCGCCTGCAAGTATGACGCCTGTGCAATTACTTATGAGCGTGCTCATCTCTGAATAATGATACGGTAAAGGCGGATCTGTCGGCCATGGCCATGACGAAAAATTATGTGTTACTTGTTCCGACTGATTATATTAAAGATACTGTCTGCTTCAAGAGCAGTTTTAAAGGTACTGCCTTCAGACATGTTTTTAATCGCAATCTGTCCGTTTTTGATTTCATCTTCACCGAGGACTATAACGTGCCTGGACCCGATGCGGTTGGCCTTTCGCATCTGACTGCGCATGGACGCGCCTTCGTGGTTCATTTCCACCCATATCCCCTTTGTCCTCAGTTGTTCGGTCAGCAGAAAAGCCTTTTTTGAAGCTTCATCTCCCAATGGACAGAATAGGAGCTCCGGCCCGGAGGCCGTTCCGGCAGATTCCCGTATCAGAGGGATGATCCTTTCCATTCCCATCGCAAACCCAATACCGGGTGTAGGCGGGCCCCCGAATTCATCAACCATACTGTCGTACCTTCCTCCTGCGGCCACAGCGCTCTGACTGCCGAGGTTCTCGCTGCTTACCTCAAATGCTGTCTTTGTATAGTAGTCGAGCCCTCTGACCAGGTTGGGATTAACCGTATGCGGGACTTCCAATAATTTGAGATAACCTATCAGGCCTTCAAAATGCTCCTTGCATTCTCCACATAAGTAATCCAGCACCGGGGGTGAGCCTTTCCTTGATTCGATGCAGGAGGGTACCTTACAGTCAAGGATTCTCAGAGGATTTGCGTCGTATCTCCTCTGGCAATCTCCGCAGAACCTGTCCAGCTTGCTGCCCAGAAAACCTTTCAGGGCTGCTCTGTAATCGGGCCGGCATTTCCTGCATCCTATCGAAGTGACTTCGAAATTAAGTCCGATCAGTCCTATACTGCCCAGTATTTTTGAGAGCATTGCGATGATCTCCGCATCGAGTTTGGGATCATCAATCCCCATGGCCTCGGCACCTATCTGATAAAACTGCCTGTATCTGAATGCCTGCGGCCGTTCATATCGGAACATGGGTCCCATATAATAGAATTTTTGCGGGGCGGGTTCATTATAGAGATGGTGTTCCACATACGCCCTTACAAATGATGCCGTCCCTTCAGGTCTCAGCGTGACACTCCGGCCCCCCTTGTCCTGGAATGTATACATCTCTTTCTCCACGATGTCGGATGTCTCGCCGATGCTCCTGATAAAAACATCCGTTGATTCAAGGATTGGCAGCCTGATTTCCTGATACCCGTAAGTCCTGAATATGGCCCTGGCCTTATTTTCAATATGATGCCATACGGTGATCTCTGAAGGGAGAATGTCCTGCAGACCTTTTAGTGTTTTATACTTCATCAGGGATTTCTTTCTCGCGTTCCTTGTCAAACTCAAGCATGCCGAGATGGCTTTCGATCAGTCTTCTTACTTCTTCCTTGAAGTGCCGCCTGATGCCCTTCAGGTCGGTAATGTCCTCATGTATTTTGACGACGCGTTCCTGCGCGCCCTTAACGATCTCATCTGCCTTTAACTCAGCTTCCTTCTTTATAAGTTCAGCGTCTTTCACCGCGGTCGATTTATATTCTTCGACCATTTCCTGGGTTTTAACAAGGGTATCTCTCAGGGTAGTTTCGATGTTCTTATATTCTTTTAACTGCTTTTCAAACCTTCTTGATTCTTCTCTTAAATTGGCGTTTTCCCGGAGAAGCTCCTCCATTTCCTCTCTTATAAGTTCAAGAAAGGAGTCGACTTCCTCCATATCAAAACCTCTGAACCTTGTAGCGAACTGCTTCTGCTGAATGTCAAGCGGCGTAATTCTCATTTACTACCCCCTTTAAATATCCCTTGATTAAGGCAGCCGGCAGCGAGTAGAAAGTAGTCAAGGGGGAGAATCGCTCCCGACTACTGACTACTATCTGCCGACTACAAATTTATCATTTCATCCTCGCTCCCATATCGTATATGGATGCTACAATAAAGTATTTAAAAAACATGATGATCAGAATTACTATCATCGGTGATATATCGATTCCCATCGAAAAGCCGAGTTTCCTCCTGATCGGTTTTAATACGGGATCAGTCACTGAATGCAGGAACCGGACGATCGGGTTATACGGGTCAGGGTTGACCCAGCTTAAAAGCGCGGAAATGATTATGATCCACATGTAAATGGATAATATCGAGTCAAGGATGAGCGCCACTGCGTGAAACAGATTGCCGAATATGAACATTAATCCCTCCCTTTTCCCAGTTCATCCGCCCTGTTCTTTGCCGCTTCAATGGCGAATGAAACGGTTTCTTTGAACCCTTTTTCCTCAAACGCCCTGAGACCGGCTGCCGTAGTGCCCCCTGGGGACGTGACCATCTCTCTGAGTTTTGCAGGTCCCATTC
>JBFLYJ010000410.1:0-3390 GCA_040756635.1 Nitrospirota bacterium | reverse complement strand
GCCCCTTGAATCAACCAGGCGGTCGGCCCACTTCGCGTCCTCAAGAAAGAGACGCCCGACTATTCCCATGGACTTAACAGCCGCTTCCCCGGATGACACGGTAAGGACAGTGGCTGTCATGATGTCCCCTTCTCTCATCACAACTTTTTCGAAAGAGGCCTGTTTCTCGATCTCCTTCGCCAGGTCTATGTCCTTATGCCCGAGCGGCCCCCTGAAGCCCTGTCTTTTGTCCAGCGCGAGAAGCCCTTCCTTGAGAGAATTGACAGCCGCAAGCTGGACTTTCTTGTTCAGCGTTGTATACACCTTAAGTCCGCCGGTATAGGTCATCTCCGACCCGTAAACGTCTTCAAGATGCCTTCTTACGTATTCTATGAAATAGTTGTTGGTATACTGCTCCTGCTTGGCGCTCGTAAGGTAAAGAGGCTGCTGGTACGCCTTGTCGGCCTGCGCCTGAGTTATGTAGCCCTCTTCCTTCATCCTGGTCAGCACCACCAGCTGCCGCTGCTTGGCCAAATCGAGGTTGCTGTAGGGATTATATCGGCTAGGTGCCTTTATCAGTCCGCATAACAGGGCGGCCTCCGCAAGGTCCAGATCTGAAATGGACTTGCCGAAATAGGAACGCGCCGCCATTTCAACACCATACGCCCCGCGGCCGAAATAGATTTTATTCAGGTAGAGTTCGAGTATCTCTTCCTTTGTAAGATTTTTCTCCAGCCTGTAGGCTAGTGTGACCTCCTTGAGCTTCCGGATAACAGTTTTTTCCGGGGACAGAAACACGACCTTAGCCAGCTGCTGGGTTATAGTGCTCGCGCCTTCCTTGATCCTGCCCGCCATAATGTCTTTTAATACGGCCCTCACAATGGCAAGATAATCAATCCCCTTATGGTGCCAGAAACGTGAATCCTCGACCGCCACCAGGGCCTTTATCATATGCTCCGGTATCTTTTTTATGGATACATATATGCCCTTTTCGACCTTGAATTCTCCAATCAGGGTATCATCATCGGCATATATCCGGGTGGAAGCCGCAGGCACAAATCCCTTGACCTCTTCAACCTTGGGGACGCCTCTTACAAGGGCCATGAACGCGCCTGCCAAAACTCCGATGACTATGACAAGAGCCAACGATATGGATTTAACCAAAACACTTTTCATACGAAATTATAATAGTCGTCCTTTGAATGAAGTGTCAATTTAGCACTTTTATAAAAAATGCCCTTTGACTTGTCACGGGAATGAATAGCAACCATTGAAGTCCCCTCTCCCCGCGTGGGAGAGGGTCAGGGTGATGGGGAAGCATAAAGACTTCCTGACTTGAGTCCTTACCCCCCGGGGTCCTGTCCATAAAATAACTTGTCATTGTCCGGCGCGACCGGACAATCCAGAACCTCTGAAAAGACTGGATTCCCCGATCAAGTCGGGGAATGACATCAAGATAAAATAATGAAATGTATTGCCGGGACTGCACACCAGAGCCTTTTGCAGAAACATCTAAAGGGGATTTTAAAATAATAATTAATCGTCCTCAACCAGCGATATGGCCTCGACAGGGCAGTTCTCTTCAGCAGCCTCGCAGCAGTCCTGAAATTCACAGCCTTCAGGATCGACTACCTTTGATATCTCGTCAATGACCTGAAATACGCTCGGGCATATCTGCTCACAGCTCCCGCATCCTATGCATAAAGATTCATCAACGACCGGTCTCATAATGTTCTATCCCATCTCCTCCATGACCGCTGCAGCCAGCAGAGGGAACATGATCTCGTGATGCCCCGTCAGGGCGTATGATTTCCCTCCGGACATCACAGGCCTTTTCAGGACATTTTCCCTGCAGCGGTAATGTTGTATGAAGTCCATATTTACCGTAGTAAAATCCTTGACAGTATGCTTAAGGTTCCTTGTGACTGCTATGGCCTTGAGAAAGACCTCCGGCAGGATGACCGCGGAACCGAGATTGATATAAACACCGCCCCTGAGGTCCGAGACGACAGAACAGAAAAGCTTAAAGTCCCTCAGGCTCCCCTCGCCGATAGAGGCCCCGTCTGCCTGGGGATGCATATGTATGATGTCTGTACCTACCGCAACGTGTACAGACGCTGGTACATCAAGCCTCGCCGCTGCTGCCAGGATGCTGAGCTGTTTAAATGAAGCCCTGCTGTTGAGTATATGTTCCCCGACCGCTTTGCCTATCCCCTGTCCTTTTTTCACGCCTTTGTTGATCGCACCATTTAGCCCTTGTCCGGTCTCCTTCGCCATTCCGAATGACCCGTCGCACAGCTCCGTAGCAACGTCCTCGGATGTATACCCGATAAGGCTCAGCTCAAAGTCATGAACAATACAGGCCCCGTTCATCGCGACAGCGGTAATCACGTTCTTTTCGAGCAGGTTGATGATGACAGGAGACAGGCCGACTTTTATAGGATGCGCTCCCATACCGAGGACCACAGGCCTGTCTTTCTTTCTCGCTTTAACAATGGCGGTCACTACGGCCCTGAAGTCGCTGGCAGCGAGTATGTCGGGAAGACTGTCTATGAATTCTCCGAAGCTCCCCTTGCTGAACGGCCTTCCGACCTCATCCAGAGTGACTTTACTCTTTCTGGACTTTATCGCGCAGGTCTTTACGTTCTTTAGTGATATGGGCTTATATTTCCTGGGCACAGAAAAATATAACCTGCAGGGTAATAATAGTCAAGAGAGAGGGAGCGGGGATCATAATCCTATTGCTCTCACATCATCTGATTTTTTCATTGACACGCGGAGTATTTAGTGATAAATAACTCTAAGCAGATATCGCATTGCTATTGAGTTGACAAAAGGCTTATTCTTCACGCAGGGTACTTATTTTCATTAAACATAAATACTATTTCTGAAGGGCCATATCACAATGACAGTATGGGAAAAAAGAACGGTTGAACGGTCTAACAATATCCTCGTTACGTATAGACGAGGCGGGAATTCGCACGATTATTTATTAGGGATAACAAACAATTGTTCTCATAAAGGCATTAATTTAGAGACCGGGCGTTTAGAATATAATCCCGGAGAAGTACTGGAGTTGACCCTGAAACATCCTTACAGTGAATTTTCCATTGATGTGGTTGGTGAAATAATCTGGAAAACAGAGAGCTGGTATAAAAGTACAACCGGAATAAAGCTCAGAGCAATGGACCAGGACACAAACGCTAAAATGAAGGACCTTATGTCGCAAACAATAAATGTGCATGATAGCCCTCCATCACTTCAAAAGCACATGGAACAGGCTAAGGCAATGGAGGAAGGGAAGTCAGTTATACCTGAGTCAGCAGCGAATGCTGAAATGATCATTTCTCATCAAGACAGTTCATCGATACCAAAAGAAGACGTGTCGTTGCCGGCTGATGAAAAGACGTT
>JBFLYJ010000041.1:0-13296 GCA_040756635.1 Nitrospirota bacterium | reverse complement strand
TCCTGAAGGGGGGTTTTACACCAGCCAGGACGCGGACGTTACCCCGGATGATGAAGGCGGGTATTTCACATGGACCGATGAGCAGCTGAAGCATGTCCTCAATAATGATGAGTACGCTTTGACTTCTATGCACCTCATGCATCAGGCAGGCAGCATGCACCATGACGCGTCAAAAAAGGTACTGTTTCAGGCAATGAGCGCAGAGGAGATAGCAGAAAGGACCGGCAGGCCGCTGACTAACGTCATCGACGTCATTAACAGCGGGAAGAAAAGGCTGCTTCAGGCGAGGAAAGAGAGGGTGACGCCGTATATCGACAGGACGCTTTATACGTCAATCAACGGTATGATGGTTTCGGTCTTCCTGCAGGGTTTTAGAATTCTTAAAGACATAAACCTGAAGAACTTTGCCCTCATGAGTCTTGAGAAAATACTGGAGAAGCGGCTTATCAATAACGAACTGTTTCACGCGGAAAATGTCGGCGCGATGCTTGATGATTACGCGCATCTTGTTGAAGCCCTGCTGACTGCGTATGAAGTGACAGGCAATTCCTCTTTTATTGCGCGGGCCGAAGAACTGATGAAGTCCTGTCTGGACAGACTGTGGGACCGGGAGGAGGGCGGCTTCTTTGATACCGGGACTCCTCTGCTAGATATGAATATAAAAGGGGTGGAGGACTTGCCTCAGCCCTCGGCGAATTCTGTCTGCATCAGGATGCTCCTGAAGCTGTTTTCCGTGACCGGCAAGAACGTGTACTTCCGGTACGCGGAGGACGCCCTGAGGTTTTTTTCTGTCAAGGCAGGGGAACTCGGCGTTCACGCAGGACACTACTTCAGCGCTCTAGACGCATATTACAACAGTTTAAAGCTTACCCTGAATTCAGGGCCGGAGAGTGTCCTCACAGACACGGTCATATCATCATATGTCCCGTATGCCGATATTGCGTATGCGGATGACAAAGGTCACGTGGTTCCATGTATCGGGAATGTCTGTTATAATCCAGTTAATGACCCTGACGCCCTAAAGGATTTTCTCAATAACAGAAGACATGCCGGAAACTGAACCTGCGATGAGGTCATAAACAAGGAGGAAAGGACATTCGCATGAATAATTACTCTATCAGAGAAGTGATCGAACAGGCCATTCAGACAGAGAAACTGGGATACACATTATATCTGAAAATGGCGAATCGTTTCGAAAAAGATGATAAGCTCAGGAAACTCTTTGAAACCCTGGCGGTCAAAGAACAGGAGCACGAAAGGACCTTTGCAGACCTTAAAGAGAAAGTCAATGACAGGCGGGTGGAGCAGTGGGAAGAGGTATCAAAATACCTGCGCGTCATTGTGGAGTCCGAATTCTTCCTGGGCAACGATAAAGCCCTGCCGGCACTCGACCATTTGAAAAACATAGAGGACGCCGTGCAGTACGCGCTGATGTTTGAAAAGGAGACGCTGCTTTATTATCACAGTCTGAAGGAACTTATACGAGAAAAAGATGTTCTCGATAAGTTAATCAGTGAGGAAAAGAGCCATATCGTCTGGTTAAGCGAATTCAAGAAAACTATCACTAAATAACGGCCTGTGGACTATTCAATAAAAATAGGCGGTGAAGCGGGGCAGGGCATCCAGACAATCGGGGGCACACTGGCAAAGGTATTTGCCAGGTCCGGGCTGCATGTTTTCACCCATCAGGATTACGAGTCCCGGATAAGAGGCGGTCATAACTTCTATCAGGTGAGGGTCGCAGACCAGCCTGTCATGTCATCGAGAAAGAAGATCGACATATTGGTCGCCATGGACAGGGAAAGTATCAGTCTCCACGAAACTGAGCTGAACAAAAACGGCTTAATCATATATGATTCGGACGCACTGCGGCAGAAGCATGATAAACCCCACTTCCTCGATGTCCCCTTTATGAAGCTGGCGGTCGATCACGGCGGCACTAAAATTATGGCAAACACCGTGGCAATCGGCTCCGTGCTCGGAATGCTCGGTATGGGGCTCGATGTCCTGATCGGCAGTTTCGGCGAGATATTCGGGAAAAAAGGGGCTGAAGTAATTTCCGGCAATACAAATGCGGCAAAGGCAGGGCATGAATATACGATTAAGAACTGCCTGTCATGTTCATTCCATACATACGGGGACGTCCAGCCGTCAAAAATGCTTATCAACGGCAATGACGCGATCGGGCTTGGCGCCCTGGCATCAGGGGTCAAGTTTTACGCTGCATACCCGATGACCCCTTCGACAGGGATAATGAATTATATAGCGGGCAAGGAAGCGGAATACGGCGTCATAGTTGAACAGGCCGAGGATGAGATAGCAGCGATCAACATGGCCCTTGGCGCTTCATATGCCGGCGCAAGGTCAATGACCGGGACCTCAGGAGGCGGATTCGCGTTGATGGTGGAAGGGCTTTCACTCGCGGGGATTACGGAAACACCCCTGGTAATCGCCATCGTGCAGAGACCGGGGCCTGCAACAGGTTTTCCTACAAGGACCGAGCAGGGGGACCTGCAGTTCGCCCTGTATTCGGCCCACGGCGAATTCCCGAGGGTCATTTATGCTCCCGGGACGCCTGAGCAGGCCTTTTATCTTACTAACAGTGCGTTTGAACTGTCTGAAAAATATCACGTGCCGGTCATCGTGCTGAGTGACCAGTACCTCGCCGACTCGGAATGGACTTTTGATAAGTTCGACCTGGAGAAAATACATTACTCCGACATGAGACTTAAAGGTGGTGAACTTTCCGGTATGCCTGATTATAAAAGACACGCTTACACTGAGACGGGAGTGACCCGTTTGGCGGTCCCGGGAGATTCTCATCATCTGGTGGTCACGGACAGTGATGAGCATGATGAAGAGGGCCATATGGTGGAAGACGCCGAAACCAGAGTAAAAATGATGGACAAAAGGTTGTTCAGGAAGATATCGCTGATCAGAGAGGAAATCGGACCTCCTGTTTTTTACGGCAGCAGCGGTCCTGATATTGTGCTGGTCGGGTGGGGATCTACCTTTGGACTGCTGAAAGAAGCTGTTGATATGATGACGCAAAAAAACAAAATCGCCGTATTACATTTCAGTCAGTTATACCCATTTCCTTCAACAGGCAAGTTTGACTACCTTGATATTCTGAATAAAGCTAAACTGGCCATATGCGTTGAGAACAACGCTACAGGCCAGTTCGCGCGGCTTATGAGGACTGAAACAGGCTATGACTTCAGGTATCGCATCAATAAATTTGATGGACGTCCTTTTACGCTGGATGAATTAGTCGAAGAAATTATGGCCTGTCCCGGTTATATTCAGGCCCCGACCGCTTAATCACTTCCGAATACGGCTCTGACCCATTATCTTCACATCAATACAGAAAATAACTTAAGGAATATCCTGATTCTCCCGATAATACAGGCACGGAATATAGTATTTCGTTAAGACTGCGTTATTTTTATGAGATAGATAAGGAGAGTCTCATGAAGACAGATAAATATTCGGGACGTTCAATTAATCTGCTTTTAAAAATCAGCTCTGTAATTATTCTCTGTATTATGCTTTCAGCAAATTGTATTTATGCTTCAGATTTAAAAATGACCATACAGATCGGTGGTACAGGGACCGCGCTCGGAAGCTTCAGCGAACTGGCGGATGCTTATATGAAAATTCATCCTGACATAAACATCATTGTGCTCCCGAGTCTGGGAAGCACGGGCGGGATTAAGGCTGTCAATGAAGGGGCGATTGATATCGGCCTCAGCAGCAGGCCGCTGAAAGACACTGAGCGGCATGAGGGGACAATAGCGGTTGAATATGCGAGGACCCCTTTTGTTTTTGTGACAGCACAAAGGAAGGAAGCCCTTAGACTGTCTCTGACGGATATCGCCGGAATATTTTCCGGAGAGATAAGCAAATGGCCTGACGGGACAATAATACGACTTGTACTGCGGCCCGAATCCGACATGGATACGATACTTGTGCAGGGAATGTCTCCTGAGATGAATAATGCAGTAAGGCGAGCCTTATCAAAAGAAGGAATGATGGTGGCATTCACGGACCAGGACAGCGCCGACGCTGTGGAGAAAATCCGGGGAGCCTTCGGAACATCCACGCTGGCGCAAATCATCTCCGAAAAAAGGGGCCTGACCCCTGTCACGTTAAACGGAGTCGTGCCTGACATGAAAAGTCTTGCCGACGGTTCATACAAATACTACAAGACCCTTTATCTCGTGACAGGACCCAAATCCAAACCCGCAGCCCGGGACTTCCTGGACTTCATTAATTCCGGAAAGGGCAGGGAGGTCCTCTCACAGACTGGGCATCTGCCGCTATGAAAACAAGATGAAAAACACAGGCAGAAAAATAATCCGGACGACAAGCGTACTCGCGCTGATACTTTCCGTTTCAGTGGCGGTGCTGCTGCCGTTTGGTTATTTCGTCCTGAGTTATCAATATGAGTCAGCGGTCCTTGAGACCGAAGCTGAAGCCGTCTCTTATTTTGTTACACAGCTGATAAACGCCAATCCGCAGTTCTGGCAGTATTCACAGCACAGACTGGAAGAAACACTGTCACATCAGCTTTCCAAAGAATATAAAGAACACAGGCGCATCATGACACTGGACGGCAATATTATCGCATCGGACGATGTCCGGTTGGAAGGCCCCCTGCTGACTCGTTCTCACGATCTGTTTGATTCCGGGAACATCGTTGCAAGGGTCAATGTCAGCAACTCCCTGCGCCCTCTCCTGAAAAACACGGCACTTTTCGGTCTGATGGGTATTTTCCTTGGATCAGTCGGATTCCTCTGTTTTAAAATATTCCCGCTGCGGGCCTTGTCGGACACACTTAATTTATTGTACGAGAGTGAGGAAAAATTCCGGGCCATAACAACGACCGCTGTGGACGGGATCATAGTTATGGACGACAAAGGAAGCATTATCTACTGGAACCCTGCAGCTGAAAGGATATTCGGCTATCAGGAGCATGAAGCCATCGGGCGGGAACTGCATATGTTTCTGACCCCGCAGAAATACCGAAAAATGTACGTTAAGGGCTTCAATGAGTTTACCGAAAGCGGACAGGGTCCGGTCATAGGGAACACCCTTGAGTTTACTGCCCTTAGAAAAGACGGCTCTGAATTTCCGCTGGAAATTTCTACTTCAACAATAAATATCAAGGGGAAGTGGCATGCCGTCGGGCTGGTCCACGAAATCACCGCCCGCAAAAAAGCTGAAAGGGCATTGGCTGAGTTGTATGAGAAGGTAAGAGAGGAGGCGGAGATATCCGCATCCCTCCTTAAGCTGGTAGAGACTCTGAACAGCAGTCTTGATGAAAAGGAATTGATCAGAAACGTGCTGAATCTTGCTCCTAAATACCTTGGATTCAACAGGATGTGCCTATTCTATAACGATGAAAAAAAGGGGATGACATTTGCAGGCTCCTATGGTCTTTCTACTGTTGAAGAGGTGGCACTGTCAGAGATGATCTTTGACGCTGATAAAATCCCGGTAGCAGAAAAGATCATGAAAGGAATAACAACTATTGCCAATAATGGTAACGGGAAGGTGTTACCTGACAAAGAGACCCCCGGAAGCCCCAATTTAGAAAACGCTGCTGTCGTGCCGGTTTCGTTCAGAGGCAAATTGACCGGCGCGATCTACGCTGATTATTCTACAGATAAAGGCATTGACCAGCGGGACCTTACGCTTCTTACAGCGTTGGCCCACTGGATGGGGATCGCGTATCAGAACAGCACTTTATACAAAGAATCGAATGACCGTCTGTCAGAACTCACACATAAAGTAGAAACAATAAAGGCAATGGCACAGCTTGACAGGGAGATACTGTCAACGATCGACAGGAACGAGATACTTAAGTCAGCCGCCGTGCTTTCAAGCCGGCTGATGCCGTGTGACAGGGTGGCAGTGATCCTGAGAAACGGGAGCACGTACAGCGCGGTAACCGAGTGGGGGGTCGGCGGGTTTATAGGGAAAAAGTACGATATAAGTAAATCGCATTTCAACATCATCGAGGCACAGCAGAGTTCCCTGTCCATCCCCGATATCGCCAAAGACCCGGTCGACTGCGCCTATCACAGAGACCAGAGCGCGATAGGCATTAAATCATCGTTTTTGGTACCTCTGATCAATAAGGACGAATTACTGGGTGTTATGGATATCGGTTCGCTGGAATACGGTAAACTTGATTCGTCCCATCTTTCCACCGCGGAAAAGATTGCAGCGCAGATTACCGTTGCGCTTGAGAACGCGAGGCTTTACGAAGACCTTGAGCATCTGCTGGTAAATACCATAACATCCCTTGCCCACACAATCGACGCGAAATCTCCATGGACAAGGGGGCATTCCGAAAGAGTTACCGGTTTTGCGGTTGAGATAGCCAAAGAGATGGGCCTGCCTGAGAAAGACATTAATCACGTAAGACTTTGCGGTATACTCCATGACATCGGCAAGATCGGGACGTATGATGGCGTCCTTGACAAACCCGGCAAGCTGACGGAAGAGGAATATGAGATTGTAAAAAAGCATCCGGAAAAAGGTGCCGAGATACTCGCGCCGATAAAGCAGTTGAAAGCCATCGTTCCTGGCATTCTTTATCATCATGAAAGATATGACGGCAAAGGCTATCCTTACGGCATTAAGGGGGACGATATCCCCCTCTGCGCGGGCATACTCGCGGTCGCGGACTCTTTTGACTCGATGACCGCTGACAGACCGTACAGGAAGTCCCCGGGGATAAAATACGCTATTGAGGAACTGAAGCGCTGTTCCGGCTCCCAGTTTGACCCGAAGGTTGTAGAAGTATTTCTGAAGGTCCTCAGGAGACTTGAAGAAGCAGGAAAGCTGCAGGTCTGAACCGCATGACGCAACCGACCGGTTGCATTCCCTCACGTTTGGATTTATACTTTTTGTAGGTCATATTATGCCAACTATACAGGATTACAAAGGCCTGAATCCAGCGTGGTGTCCGGGTTGCGGCAATTACAGCATTCTTAAATCCTTTAAAGAAGCTATGGTCGATCTGGACATCCGTCCGCACGATTTCGCCATAGTCTCCGGTATAGGACAGGCAGCAAAATTCCCCCATTATGTTAAATGCAACACATTTAACGGCCTTCACGGCAGGGCCCTGCCGGTCGCGGCCGGAATTAGGTTCGCGAACCATACCCTCCCGGTCATGGTATTTACCGGCGACGGAGACTGTTACGGAGAAGGCGGGAACCATCTGCTGCACAATATCAGACGGAACATGAACATCAAGGTATTTGTGCACGATAACCAGATATACGGCCTTACAAAAGGACAGGCGTCTCCCACCAGCATGGAAGGAATGAAGACAAAAAACCAGCCCTTCGGTGCGTTCTCTGAGCAGATGAATCCGCTGGCAATGGCGGTCGCGCTTGACTGCAGTTTTGTTGCAAGGACTTTTTCCGGAGACATGGAGCATTTAAAGGGAATGATTAAAGCAGCGTATAACCATAAGGGTTTTTCACTTGTGGACATCCTGCAGCCCTGTGTCTCGTTTAACAGGATCAATACATATCAGTGGTACAAAGATAGGGTATATCACATAGGTCCGGAACATGATCCTGAAGACAGGATACAGGCATTTACCCGGGCACTCGAATGGGATGACCGTATCCCTATCGGGATTATTTACAAAAACAACCGGCCTATTATGGAGGAGAGACTACCGCAGATCAGGGAAGCTCCCCTCGTAAAACATTCTTTTAATGTATCGGTGATAGCTGAAGCATTGAAAGAATTTTATTAACGTTACAAGGGAGGACAACAGCATGGCCACAAAAAAGAAGACCTCTTCAAAAAAATCTCCGGCAAAGAAGACTTCTGCCGGGAAAAAGTATGTATGCTCTACTTGCGGCGCCATCACGACATCAAAGGGACATCTGTGTACCCCTGTTGTGGTGGACAAGGCCGTTAAGTGCGATTACTGCGGAATGGTAGTCGGCAGCCCCCGTCACGTGTGTAAGCCTAAGGCACTGAAAATGACATATTATTGTGACGCATGTGGACGTACGGCAGTAAAACAGACAGATCTTTGCATGCCGAAAAAGATATAAGGGAACAGGGTCATCGCGTACTGTGCCCCTGTTAGTTAAGATGTTAATCACTTGAACGGAGGATGAAAAATGGGAAGAACGCAGAAAACAGTGTTGAGTCTTATATGTTCAGCAGCGATTATTCTGACAGCGGTTATCTCTCTGACATACGCTGAAGAAATCAAACAGTTGACCGGGATGCGCTTTGCGATGCTCGCCAGGGGTGGCATTCTGTATGACAACTGGATGGACGAGACCGGGACCAAAATCGAGAAAACGCACCCGTCCTATCCTGTCACGGGCAGGCAGAAGGGCGCCGTCACATGGCGATGCAAGGAATGCCACGGATGGGACTATAAAGGCAAGTCTGGTGCGTACGCAGCCGGCAGTCATTTTACCGGCATCCCGGGGATCCGTGATTATGCCAATCAGGACCCGAAGGTAATAGTGGAAATACTTAAGAACGATGTCCATGCCTTTGAGGGCATGCTGTCTGAAAATGACCTGGACGCACTGGCCCTTTTCGTCTCTTTCGGCCAGATTGACGTTGACCTGTACATCGACCGCAAGACCATGAAATCGATCGGAGATTTGTCCAACGGGGGCAGGATATTTCTGTCCACTTGCACCAAATGCCACGGCTATGACGGAAAGGAAATTAATTTCAAAGACGAGAAAACCCCGGAATATATCGGTACTATAGCAAACAAAAACCCGTGGGAAATTCTTCACAAAATCCGGTGGGGTCATCCGGCATCTTCGATGATCTCACTCGTTTTTCTCGATTTGAAGGAACAGCTTGACGTTCTGGCATTCTGTCAGGCATTACCGGTGGAGTAATGCACCGGAGGAAGTTTATAAAATTAGCCGGCTTAACGGGGATCGGTCTCTCGGTCCCTCTTGGGCCGGCCTCTTTTCTTTTGGGCGCTGAAGCACCTCCTGTTTCGAAACTCGTGGTGGCTTCCGGTAAATCACCGGCTGAGATAACAAGGGCCGCGATCAACGCCTTCGGCGGGATGAAGAAGTTTATCTCAAGAGGCGACATCGTTGTCGTAAAACCCAACATGGCATGGGACAGACTCCCTGAGCAGGGGGCCAACACAAATCCGGAAGTAGTTGCCGCGATTGTCGCGCTCTGTTATGAGGCAGGCGCGAAGAAGGTCAAGGTCTTCGACCGTCCGGTAAACGATGCCAGACGCTGTTATATTCAGAGCGGCATAGCAGGGGCGGCAAAGGCCGCGGGGGCAGCGGTCCAGTATATGGACGACCGGAAATTCAAAAACATTAAGATCGGAGGCGAGGCCATCAGGGAGTGGCCGCTTTACCAGGAGATAATCGAGGCGGATAAAGTGATAAATGTCCCCATAGCCAAACACCACGGACTCGCAAAGCTGACCATGTCGATGAAAAACTGGATGGGGGTCATGGGCGGTGAGCGGAACAGGATCCACCAGAAAATAGACAGAAGCCTGGTCGATCTGTCGCTGGTCATTAAACCTACGCTTACTGTCCTTGACGCAGTCCGCGTATTAACGGTAAACGGCCCCCAGGGCGGCAGGCTGGAAGACGTTAAAAAGCTTGATACGGTCATAGTAGGGACTGATCAGGTGGCAGTGGATTCCTATGGTGCCTCACTGTTCGGAATGAA
The DNA here is from genome assembly GCA_040756635.1 of Nitrospirota bacterium. Taxonomy (GTDB): domain Bacteria; phylum Nitrospirota; class Thermodesulfovibrionia; order UBA6902; family UBA6902; genus UBA6902. The sequence goes on along the minus strand of JBFLYJ010000041.1, from coordinate 3,579 downwards.
GGGGAGCGACCTGGGGTATGTCAGGATGGCCGCGGAATCCGGGCTTGGAACGATGGACCTCTCAAAAGTTAATATAATGAAAATAAATGTCTGATAAGTAATTAATGCAAACACTGCGCCGGATATCCCAGGGTATTTTTCTCTTCCTGTTCCTGTTCCTGTTCGTCCAGACACAATCAAGAGGCGCAGACGAACTCGGCTATCCAGTCAAGATATTCCTCGATTTTGATCCGCTGATATTTGTTACGACACTCCTTTCGTCACATTCGGTACAGAAAGCGTTCTATTTTTCTCTTGTTATTGTCATTGCGACTGTGCTCCTTGGAAGGGTATTCTGCGGCTGGGTCTGTCCGCTCGGGACAATGAACAACATGGCAGGCGCTTTGCTTAAAAAACGTGCCGGCAGGATCAATATTTCGTGGAACAGGGTCAAATATTATCTCCTGTTTTTTCTTATCGCTTCGTCGCTTTTCACGCTCCAGCTGACAGGTATATTCGACCCCCTGTCACTCCTGATCCGGTCATTTACGATAAGCATTTATCCTGTATTTGAACAATTGCTCAGGGTGTCGTTTGATACACTGTACTCAATTCACTCAGGCGCAGCCGAGAGTTTTTCGGAACCGCTCTATTCGCTCCTGAAAAACAGCGTCCTGTCATTCATGCAGCCCTATTTCAAACAGGCTGCTTTTATCGGAAGCATATTTATCGTAATACTTCTCATTAACCTTTTACAGAAGAGGTTCTGGTGCAGAAATCTCTGTCCACTCGGCGCCCTGCTCGGTTTATTGTCGAAATATTCGGTATTAAAGAGGTCGGTGAGTGAAGGCTGCAATGAATGCGGCGCCTGCGCTTCGGTATGTCAGGGCAACGCGGACCCTGACAAAAAAGGCGGATGGAAAAGCGCCGAGTGCCTCTACTGCTGGAACTGTGATGACGTCTGCCCGCAGAACGCGGTGAGTTTCGGTTTTGGCGGGGGCGAAAAAAGGGCTGGCATTGATCTCGGCAGAAGAAGCGTTATCGCCTCCGCGCTGGGGGGCATCATATCAGTCCCGCTCATCAGGACATCTCCTCTTGCTCATTCCACCTCGCTGAGTCCTGAATTGATAAGACCGCCCGGTTCACTTGAGGAAAAGGAATTTCTCAGGCGTTGCGTCAGGTGCGGCGAGTGCATGAAGGTATGTATTACAAACGGGCTTCAGCCCTCATTTCTCGAAGCCGGGCTTGAGGGGATCTGGTCCCCGGTGCTCGTTCCAAAGACAGGATACTGTGAATACAGGTGCACGCTTTGCGGACAGGTCTGCCCGACCGGGGCGATTGAAAAGCTCCCGCTTGACAAGAAGGTCAACGTAAAAATCGGGCTCGCGATGATAGATAAAGGCAGATGCCTGCCGTACGCTCATGCCACGCCCTGCATTGTATGCGAAGAAGTCTGTCCCACGCCCAAAAAAGCGATATGGTTCGAAAAAGCGGTCGTAAAAGACCGGCAGGGTAATGAGAGGGTCCTTCAGCAGCCAAGGGTCGATATCGGGCTCTGCATCGGATGCGGCATATGCGAGGCCAAATGTCCTGTCAGAAGCCGGCCCGCTATTTATGTTACCAATATGGGTGAATCACGTTCCGGGGGAAACCCGCTGTTGTTATAAATACTTAGCCTTATCGAATTAAACTTAAAGATGCATAAGGCAGGCAAGCGGCCTTGCCCGGGATCTACAATCTAATGCAACCACAAGGTTAACTAAGTTTCCGGAATTTACCTGCCTTGACAGGACAGGTTTTACGAACTAGATGGGTTAGGAGAAATATGATGGAAATTACAGGGCAGAAGACGCTTTGGGAAGGCAGGTTTATTAAAACAAGCCTGATCTATTACAAAGACCATAACGGTTCGGAAAGGGTGTGGGAGTCTGTAGGCAGGGTCAACTGTGACGGCGTAGTAATAGTCATTCCCGTGACGTCCAGTGGTGAGCTCATATTGATCAGGCAGTTCAGGCCTGTCCTGAACGGTTATGTCATAGAGCTGCCAGCGGGCCTTATCGATACAGGAGAAGACGTCCTGTCAGCTGCCCGAAGGGAACTGATCGAGGAGACAGGCCACGCCTCCGACGATCTCACACTTCTTACGTGGGGGGTAATGTCCACGGGAATAGACACAGACCGCTGGAGCATAGTACTGGCCCGTGATGTTTACGAAGTATCCCCGGAAATACGTAGTGCGCATCCGCCTGATGAAAGTGAGGACATACAGACATTCAGGGTGAGTATTGACCGGGTTTATGATGAACTTGACGTCTGTATAAGCAGGGGAGACAACATTGACTTGAGGATTCCCGGGCTGATCGAGCTGGCAAAGAGAAGAAAGTAAAGGTTTTACGCCAAAATCCGATAATTATAGAGACTACAGTTCACAGTGGGAATATGCCCCTGCTCTGAGTCTGGAGGGTCGACCTCGACCACGGAGGCACAATGGGAACAGATCAAATAATTAATTACGTAAGGCATTTCATAGACACAAACCAGGCAGGGGCCATTGCCGCTGGGGTGATCTTGCTGTACCTGCTTGTAAAGAAACCGAAAGTTCTCGTTATCCTGATTCTGCTCTGCGCTGTAGGTATCGGATTTATGCAAATTTACGGCAAACTTTCGAAGAGCGGGATAAACGATAAGGATTTCAGTTCATTAAGTGAATTGAAATAGCGCTTCAGGCTGCACATTTATTGTTGTAATGCTCTTTATCGTAAAGTATAATCTCATTATGAACGAATCTCTGAAACTCTACGTACAGAAGATCAAAAAACTCCCGACACTGCCTGTAATTGCCCAGGAGATTTTAAACCTTGTCGGAAAAGACATGACCTCAGTAAGCAGGATCGAACAGGTCGTGGAGAACGATCCGGCCATATCCGCCAAGATACTGAGTGTGGCGAACTCAGTTTTTTTCGGCGCCAAGAGCAAGACAAAGACACTTGATAACGCGATCATGCGCATAGGCTTCGATAATTTAAAAAGCATCGCTCTCGGCATATCCCTTATGACCGTGCTCCAGGATGGCAAAAGCGGGAAGGTCATTGACTATAAGAGAGTATATAATCACTCTGTAACTGTCGGGTTTGTCGCAAGACTCATATCGAGGAAACTGAAACAGGATTTTTCTGATGAGATCATGATAAACGGAATGCTGCATGACCTGGGTTATCTGATCATGAATAAGTTCTTCCCTGAAATTTATACCGACGTTCTGGAGCTGTTTGAAAAAGAAGGAGCCCTTGTCCCTGCGGAGCAGAAGTTACTGGATTTTACCCATGCCGACATAGGACACTGGCTCGCGGATAAGTGGAACCTGCCCAACACCGTGCTGGACACGATATTATTCCATCACACGCCTTCGTCGGCAAAAAGGAACCTGAAACGCGTGGCGGTCATACATCTTGCCGATTATATTTCAACCAAAAATCTTCTGAGCCCGACGGAAAAAGACCCGAATTATCCGCTGGACCATTCAGCTTTTGAAATCCTGAATATTACCGAAAAAGAGATCGCTGATTTTGAAGCGGAGATCAGCGGAGAAGAATATTCAGG
>JBFLYJ010000409.1:0-3396 GCA_040756635.1 Nitrospirota bacterium | reverse complement strand
AAACTATCGTCTTTTCGTGACAGCTGAAACAGAGGCTGTAATTTTCGACGCTGAAAGGCATATAGAATGTCGGGGGATAAGTGTAACGCAGAATCCTGAATACGTTAGAGCCATGAGGGTTATGACAGCCTGAACAGTCTTTCTGACGGATGGGGCCGTGCCAGTCGCTGTTGTTTTCGAGCCATTGTTTCATATTAATAAGCATTGATCCATCAGCCATAGTGTATTGTCTGTCATGGCAGTGGAGACACAAATCCATGGGTTCCATAAGCAGAATCCGGGCTATGCCTGAACTGTGGGGATCATGGCAGTTGAGACAGGACCTTTCAGCTGTAACAGCCCCATGTTTGGCGGACGCGGTACTTATCTGTTCTTTTTTATCATTATGACAGGTGTAGCAAAGGTCCGGCGCTGTTGACTGCAGCATGAACTGCCGGGGTGCGGAATGAGGATTATGGCACTGCGTACAGTTCTCCGAGACCGGTTTATGAACGAATTCCGACTTCCCGATAGTGTCCGCCTTATCAGTATGACAGGAAAAGCAAAGGGCCGGACCTTCGGCCTTCAGGTTCATTGCGTAGTCAGCCGTATGAGGGTCATGGCATGTAATGCATCCACCGACGGCGGCGGGTCCGTGAACAAATTGTTCTCCTGTCAGGGCCTCATCATGACACTGAAAACAGAGTTCCCCACCCTGATATAAAAGCTGGAACTTATACGGGGATCCGTGAGGACCATGGCAGCTCGTACACCCTCCGCTGTCGACTGCGGAATGGATAAATTTCTTTTGTGGAAATTTTTCATGACACGAAAAGCAGGTAGTGTTGATATCGACAATCGTCGGGAACCTGTATTGCTTCGGGTCCCCGGGATGCTTTGAAGCCTCTCCATGGCAGACTCTGCATTGTCCTGCGGCCACAGGTCCGTGCACGAACTGTGTTTTGTTTATATTGCTGTGGCACTGAGCGGTAATGCATGTCCCCGATTCATCCAATGATTCTGTCTGTGCTGCGCCGACACCCCCTGGAAATCCATTGATAATAATAATCACGCTGCATGTTAATACGATCAGGAATGTTAATATGCGCTTCACAACATTTTCTGCTTCATTTATAACTGGAAGACCGCCGCCTGATTTTATCTCTGATGTGTCATTGCATGCTCTCATGTGCTATTAAAAAAATTGTATCACACATTTGTCCGATTTGAATTTTAATCTGTCTGCTATCTCTGTCAGTCGCACGCACCAGGCCGTTCCGGAATTAAATATTTGACTGTCACGATGAATCAAATATAATTAAGAGTATACTGAGGAGGAGAATCAATGAAATACAAATTGTCGGTTATCATATGCATAATTCTGCTTATTTCCCTTGGTCAGATGGCCGGCTGCAGCCGGAAGCCCGGGGAGAACGCCGCACCCCCTGCTGTACAGGAGTCCGGGGCAGAACCCAAAGCAGTCGCAGAAACACCTGAAATCACGAAGGACGATACCGCATTTCTGGAGACGCTCAACAGGTCTCTGTCTTCAGTCGCGGAGATTGTGAAGCCGTCGGTAGTAAATATATCCACCACGTCAACAGTCACATCAAGAGGGACACAGCTGGATGATTTATTCAACGATCCCTTTTTCAGGAGGTTTTTCGGCGACAGGTTCGGAGGGAGGGTCCCGGAGAAGAAATTCAAGTCCTCCGCCCTCGGGTCCGGCGTCATTGTCTCGGAAGACGGCTTCATCCTTACCAATAATCATGTAGTGCAGAATGCTGACGAGATAAAGGTACTGATAGACGACAAAAGGGAATTTACAGGCAAAGTGGTGGGGACGGATTCTCATTCGGACCTGGCGGTTATAAAGATAAAGGCAAACGGACTTCCGGCTGTCACTATAGGGGATTCAAGCAAATTAAAAATAGGCGAGGTCGTTATGGCGGTCGGCAATCCTTTTGCCCTTAACCAGACAATTACAATGGGAATCGTGAGCGCTGTCGGACGGTCACGCGTCGGGATAGCTGACTACGAGGACTTCATTCAGACCGACGCTGCAATAAATCCCGGGAATTCCGGGGGTGCGCTTATTAATATAAAAGGTGAACTGGTTGGGATAAACACCGCTATCTTCTCGACAAGCGGCGGTTATATGGGTATAGGATTCGCCATTCCCTCCAACATGACAAAGTCCGTCATGGATAGCATCATTAAGCAGGGCAAAGTGATACGCGGCTGGCTCGGCGTGTCCATTCAGGACGTCACTCCGGAACTGGCAAAACATTTCGGGATAATGGAGCAGAATGGGTCCCTCGCAGCGGACATCGTCAAGGACGGCCCGGCTGATAAAGCAGGTCTTAAGAGAGGCGACATAATCACGGCCTTTAACGGAAAACCAGTTGACGACTCATCGTCACTGAGAAACATGGTGGCTCAGACCGCACCCGGGACAAGCGTCAAAGTGACTGTCATTCGAGACGGCAGTGAAAAAAAATTTTCCGTTACGCTCGGGGAACTGCCGGAGTCAGTCGATACGGCCTCCGTAAAAAGTGAATACCAAAATATTCTCTCAGGGGTCCACGTGAGTGACCTCACGCCCGATATAAGACGTCAGGCCGATGTCCCAAGGCAGATAGAGGGCGTCATTATAACGGACATTGATGACAACGGTGTGGCGATAATGGCACTTAAACCGGAAGACATCATTGAGGAAATCAACCGCAAACCGGTCGGCAGCGTCAAGGATTTTCAGAAGATAGCTTCAAAACTTGATGAAAATGAGAGCGTGCTTCTTCTCATATACAGGGCAGGAAGTCATATGTATATAACTCTGTCAAAATAAGTGATCATGAAGGCAGTATGAAACCCATTCAAGTGTCTACGGACTGAAGTTAAGCCATGCAATTAGTGGCAGCTCATTTATTTTCCCTGCCCGATTATTTGAAAATACAATGATCATTCCGCTGCTGCGTATAATATAAAAAGGATTCAGGTCTTATCGACATACGTACTCAAGCCCTTTCTGAACTGAAGCGCCCTGAAAGAGGATTGCGTCAAAGTACACAGGGACTGAACGTCCTGCTGTAACATTTACCTAACTTTATATACTATGGATCAGGTAAATCAGGAGAAAGACGCCTATGGCGATTATCGATATCGTCAGCAATATATCAAGAATAAGAGAAGGCCGGTACGTGTCCTCATTTATCTGTCTCTCTACCTTCTTGTATCTTACAAACGCAAGGACACCCATCGATGCGCCAAGGGCCACAAGTATGATTCCAAAGATGGTTGAATATCCTGTGTGTGGAGCCTGGGCGGACTGGCTGGTGAAAGAGTTGATCTTCTGGATAAATATGGCGAACCTTTCAACTACAAAACCAAATGCCATGATTGCGATACCTGTTCTCA
>JBFLYJ010000408.1:0-3397 GCA_040756635.1 Nitrospirota bacterium | reverse complement strand
ATAGTGCTTATATGTGCTAAAAAGAACAATGTTGAACCGAAAGAGGCATGTCAGCACATTTCTGTTCTCAATCTTTTTTCTGCTCTATGTCGCCTCACCATTCTGTTTCACAAAAGAAGGCCTGCCGACTGAAGGCGACCCGTCCGCTTATCAGTTGAACTTCAGTATAAAAAACATCCGGGTAGTCTGGGAATTGTTCCATTCAGGACATGACCGCCAGAGAGACTCCGACGGCAGCCACGATGTCCAGCTCCTGATAAAAAAAGCCCGCGCTGTTGTGAGTACGAACGGTAATGTTAAATATACGGTGTCGGAATCCGCAGAATCCGGCTTTAACGAGATTATTTACCCTCAAAAAATATATACACCTCTAACACTCGATGATATACCTTCATCCCGTTCAGTAATTCATCTCTCGGTTTCAGGCCTCTCTCCTCCCGAACCCGGCTTTCATTGTCTGCTTTCATAATTATTCCCGCGTGAAGACCTGCACATCTTCCGCGTACATTAAATTTGGAGAATACACAATGGACATTTTCGGGAGGTCTTTTATGAAAACATTTTTGATAATGATCACGCTTCTGGCCGGAGTACTTTTATTTTCCGGCTGCTCACAGAAAAAAATGACACGCACCGGACCGCAGCAGCCCGCCGCGGAGCAACAGGATGTAATGGCGCCGAAGGCCGAAGAGCCACAGGCGGACACCGCCGCGGTCAGGCAACAGGTGCCTGCGTCAAGAACTGACACAGCGGACGGTCCCTCTCAGGCGAGGCAGGAGAAGGTCTTTGAGGCGAAAGACATACACTTTGATTACGACAGGTACGACATCACGCCTGAAACGAGAGCGGTACTTCAGGAAACCGCGTCGTGGCTTCTTAAAAACAGAAACCTCGAAGTCTCAATCGAAGGACACTGTGACGAGAGGGGTACAAACGAATACAATCTCGCCCTCGGCGACAGGAGAGCGAATTCGGTAATGAAATTCCTGACCGCCAACGGAGTCAGCGGGAACAGGATCAGGACTGTCAGTTACGGTGAGGAAAGACCCCTCTGCACTGACCACTACGACGCGTGCTGGCAGAAAAACAGGCGGGCGCATTTCGTCCTGAATTAGACGGGACGATTCGGTCCGGAAATAATTACAGGGAGACAAATGTTAAAAAAGATACTCCTTCTTATCGCAGGACTTCTGATACTGGCGTTCCTGATGATGCACAGGGCCGTAGTTTCTGATTCGGTGACAGCGTTTAGTGGTGCCGGGACCGGCACCGAAGAGCAGCCCGAGACCAGGGAAATCAGGGGCACAATTGCGAAAGGGGAGACCTTTTTCGACATCTTCAGGAGAAACAGTCTGGCTGTCAAACAGCTCTTTGAACTAAAGGAGGCGTCCGCCGGGGTCCACCGGCTGAGGGACCTGAGGCCCGGACAGTCTTATAAGATCGTGCTGGATGACACGGACAGCATCGATTCACTTTCATACTGGATCGATGAGGACTCCGTGCTGGATATAATCCGCGGTGATGCCGGTTTTTACGCTGAAAAGAACGTGATACAATATGAAAAAAGGACCATGCATATCGGCGGCGCCATAAAAAACAACCTGTTCTCTTCCATCGGGGGAAGCGGCATGAAGCGCATGCTCGCGCTGGAGCTTTCGGACATATTTGCGTGGGACATAGATTTTAATACAGACGTGAGAAACGGGGACGAGTTCAGGATCGTTGTCGAAGGAAACTTCCTGGACGACAGGTTCAGGAAATTCGGGGACGTCCTTTCCGCAGAATTCGTCTGCGGTGGAGAGAAGTACAAGGCGTACAGATATGAATATGACGGGACAGCCGGTTATTATGACGAAAAAGGAAGGTCACTGAGAAAGGCCTTTCTCAAGGCCCCTCTGAACTTCAGGAGGATCAGCTCAGGATTTTCACGCTCCCGTCTTCATCCTATTCTGAAGATCTATCGCCCTCATCACGGTATTGATTATGCCGCTCCGGTCTGGACTCCGGTTTCAGCAGTCGGAGACGGGACAGTCATGTTCGCCGGTTATAAGCGGGGCTACGGCAAACTGGTCGAGATCAGGCACCCCAACGGTTACCGTACTCTATACGGCCATTTGTCGAAATTCGGCAAGGGGGCAAAGAACAGGGCAAAAGTCAAACAGGGCGAGATAATCGGTTATGTCGGGAATTCCGGCCTGTCGACCGGCCCTCACCTGCACTTTGAAATGAAGATCAACAACCGTCCGGTCAATCCGCTGAGGGTCAAGATGCCGAGGGGGAAATCGATTCCCGATACTTTAATGGCTGACTTCAGGAGACTCAGGAAGACCATGGACGCAGAGCTGGCTGCCACAGTCTTTCCGGTCTTTGCGTCCGGTGGTCAGAAAATCCCGGAGAAGACCGCGCACAGCAGAGAGCGGGACGTCTCAGGATTATTTTAACTTGAGGAGGACTCCATGGACGTTCAGTCATTAAACAGGATGATTATTCCTTTCTTAATTGCAGCGGCATCTACCGCGGTACTGCTGGTCCTCAGAGGCATCTGCTTCAGGCTCCTCCATAAGTGGGCGGACGCGACTGATACGCAGATGGACGATATCATAATCAGGGCGGTGAAGATTCCTTCGATATACTGGTGCATAGCCGTAGGCCTTTATATCGGGGTAGCGGTCTCGGACCTCCCTGATAAATATGTTTTTTACATAAGCAGGGCCATCCATATCATCGTCATATTTTCGATAACCATCGCGGCCGCCAATCTGGCCGGGCGGATATTCAAAAACTATATCCAGTCCTCCAATCTTCCCATCCCGACGACGGGTCTCGCATACGGTATTTTGAAAGGTACGATTCTGGTGCTGGGTTTTCTTATAATCCTTTCGGTGCTCGGCATCTCGATAACGCCGCTGATAACCGCTCTCGGCGTGGGAGGTCTGGCGGTAGCGCTCGCACTTCAGGACACACTTGCGAACCTCTTCGCGGGCATTCACATACTTGTCGAAAAAGCGATCAGGGTCGGGGATTTTATCAAACTCGAAACCGGACAGGAAGGGTATGTCGAAGACATTACGTGGAGGACCACGAGGATAAGGATGCTGCCCAATAATATGGTCGTGATCCCCAACAGCAAACTTTCACAGAGCATTGTCACCAATTATTATCTGCCCGAAAAAAGGATGTCTCTGTTAATTTCGATTGGGGTAAGTTACTCATCCGATCCGGAACAGGTCGAAAAGATACTTGTAGAGGAGGCCAAAAACGCGGTCGGCCAGATTCCCGGCCTGCTGGGGGATCCCGAACCTTTTGTGCGGTTCATCCCCGGCTTCGGCGAGAGCTCGCTTGATTTCACGCTTATATGCCAGGTCAAGGAATTCGTTGACAAGTACCTCGCCCAGCA
>JBFLYJ010000407.1:0-3397 GCA_040756635.1 Nitrospirota bacterium | reverse complement strand
CCTGTCAAAAAAGAGGCGGGCGAGAGTACAAAGTTCGAAAGGTCATTTGAGAACAGCCCACCGCTTATACCCCATGACATCACCGGAATGCTTCCTATCGCGCAGACCGAAAACCTCTGTATGGGGTGTCATATGCCTGAAGAAGCGGTGGGCAGCGGCGCCACTCCCATTCCCAAGTCACACCTTACAGACCTTGACACAGGTGCAGACCTCGGCGGTAAACTGGCGGGAAGCCGCTATAACTGCATGCAGTGCCACGTAATCCAGACCAACCTCTCCCCGGCGGTAAAGAACATATTCAAAGGCGGGTTCAGGGACGAGAAAAGCCGTTACAACTCAAACCTTATGGATACATTGAACGAAGGTGTCAGAGCGGAATAGAACGCGGGAGGGATTAATTGAATATATCAAGCATTGTCGTAACGACAACGAAAGAGCATATAAGGAATGTCATAGACGACATAAACTCCGTCGAATTCTGTGAAGTCCATTTCAGCGACCAGTCCGGGAAGATAGTAGCGACCATAGAAGGTGAAAGCATCAGTGAGCAGATGGAGAGACTAAAGCTCATACAGAACATGCCTTTCGTTTTCAGCGCGGCCCTTTCGTATTCATATTGTGAAGATGAACTGGCACGGTCCATGGAAGGAATCAGGAGTCAGAAGGATTCCTCCACCCCGGATTAGAAGCATTCGGCAGGTCCGGAATTTTGATCATGTCAGTCGGATACCGTCGTTTATTTCAGCAAATCAAGGGCTGAACATCTACGGTCCTCAAGCTCTATTGCATGGTGATAATAAACGGGTCTATCTTGAAGTCAGCTTTTATTTTCCTGATCAAAGTACCGGCTTCCTCTCTGTTCTTCAGTCCGAAGAGCCTGACTTTGCTGTAGCCGTCCTCTGAATCGATACGGACATGCATATAACTTGCCTTTAATTTATCGAGCATGATATGCGCGTTCCGTACATTTCTGAATGCACCGACCTGCACGGCATATTTATTTACCGGGCTGGAACACACCATTACAAGGGCCTGGGTATACAGGTCTTCAGCCATTCGCGGATTAATATCTTTCAGCAGCATATATTGATCGTGGGCGGACTCAACATCATCCGTCAACAGATAAGAAAAGGCCAGGTTATAATAGGCCTCCGGATAATCAGGGGCGATATCAATTGCCTTCCTGTATGACTTTATGGCCTCGCCGTGCATGCCGGACTTGTCATGGGCGACCCCCGCGTTGAAATGGTCCGCGGCATTTTCATGAACTGTTCCTTCAGGGTCTTCAACCTGCCCGCCTTCTTCGTCTTCAATTACTGCCGGACTATCAATGGACGCATCATCAGGCGCAGGCATTTCAGCGTCTTCAACCGCCTGCTGCGCACTTTTATCAGTGCCACTTTCTGCTGTACCATCAGAAGCAGGCCCGGCTAAAATCAACGCAATTACCGGCTTACGGTCTGCTTTAGACTGATCACATTGACCGGATATCACAGTGACTGACAACATGAACGCAGACACTGCGAACCCATACATGACAAATTTCAAATTCATTATCCCCCTCCTGACCGTCGATTAGGTTAATTAACACCATACTTAATATGGCTGTATCGGCATTTTATCATGGTAAGAAGAACCTTCGTTCCACATCCTGCTGAAATCCATGTCATTATTTTAACAATATTATCGGCCATGTCAATTCTATAACATTTCGGTCAGCCGGATGAATCCTTCTGCGGGGGCAACTGTTGGTAAAATTGCATTGTTTACTGCGGCAGCACATTGACTCCAACTGGCACGGCCATTGCATAAAATCACACGAACAGTTTTAATGTTTTTACATTTACATACGAGGAGAAATAGATGTCCGTTTCCGGGATCACGGAAGGCGACAGACCGCAATCAGTTAAAGACTCAAGGCAGAAGCCCGCTCCAACAGGGTTTTCCAGAGTGCTTAATGATGTCGTTCCCGTAAAGGAAAATTCCGAGGCCGCTAATTCAGCTGAGGCACCTGTAATTGAACTCGGCAGGATCAGCAAAGAGACTCCGACCGTATCGCATATCCTGGTCAATCATCCGGAGTATGCGCATAAATGCTGGGACATTGTATTCTCCTCAGAAAACCGCGGTAAACAGTACACGAAAATGCGTGAAGGCACAACTGTGGCACTTAAGCCGGGAAGCAATGAACTGGTTTGGGACATGGACCGGTCTACCGGATACGGCAGGACTGCTTCTCAGGGTACGGGCAGTGAAAAGCAGACTGGAACGGTAGATAAAACCGTACTCATTGGCACAATCAGCAGGAAGCATCCGACGGTCTCGCATCTCTTTCAGGCAAACCCCCGTTTCGGCCGCGGCTTCTGGGACATAATAAATGCAGCGGTCAATAACGGCAAAGACTACTATTCTTTAAGACCCGGCACCAGGGTAGAACTCAATTCCGAAACCATGGAACTGTCTTTTGTTGATCAGTCTCCTGACCATTCCAATACACGTTCAGCAAAGATAATTACACAGAAACCGGAGGCCGCTAATAATGGAAATAATTATGTTTCTCTTGCAGACGCGGTAAAGCCGTACATCGGCACCCCTTACAATCAAATTGACTGCTACGGGTTGATCGTAAGAGGTCTTACAAATCAGGGTATTCAATATAACGGGACCGGGGGACTCAGAGAAAAACTCGAAGAGCTTGCAATAAGTGAAGGCAGGCCCGGGAACGCGTACTTCAACGGCGAGGGACTGGTTGAGCGGACGGGGATAAAAGTCTACTCAAAATCCATAGATCATATTTCAAATACCCGGGAAAAAACAGATGAAATATATTCTGAAATGGAGCCTTACCTCAAGGAAGGCATGATACTGTCGTTCTCCACTCCCACCCGCGGCCACACCGGTGTCGTTTCACGCCGGAGCGACGAGTGGACCTACATCAATTCCGGGGTCATTGATCACGAGGTATCTTCAGGCAGGGTATCAAAAAGGGTCGGTGAAGAAATCCTGAAAGCAGAGATCAATAACTGGTGTGTTCTGGCAGCAGGCAGGCATGAACCTCTTATAGTCACAGTAGGGCATGTTGACGGAAATAAATTAAACAATTATAGAGGTCTTAAAGAAACGATATAGACGATACTGCAGAAATACGTAAGAATATTCTTCACAGCACGTACAATAGTTCTTCCACAAAATCCAGATAATTCTGGGGAGGATCGATAAGTTCCACGCCTATTCCATTGCTGCTGCCGTTGATCTCGGTGAGCCGTACAAATTTACCCGGTACACGCAGGACCCCCTCTTTCAGAGGGATGGATATATCAACGCGCGAATCCTGGTTCAATCCGGCCACCTCAGCGTTGATAAACATCCCTTTCTCCGAAATATTTGTCACAGTACC
>JBFLYJ010000406.1:0-3418 GCA_040756635.1 Nitrospirota bacterium | reverse complement strand
AGGGGGGGTCATTGGCGTCTATCAGACCGTCACAGTCATTGTCCTTGTTATCGGTACACATTGCGGTACCCGACTCATTGACGCCCGGATTTATGGCAGCGTTGTTATCATTACAGTCACCCTGGCATACACGATAACCGTCACCGTCATTGTCTTTCTCATTGGCAGGGACAACATAGTTACAGTCATTATCAATACCGTCACATACCTCAGTATTGCCGGGGAATCTCAATGGATTATTGTCATCACAGTCGCTGGCGCAGAGAGGCACCCCGTCTCCGTCCTTGTCCACATCGGTCGCGGGCTTCCATCCGTCACAGTTCGTGTCTTTACCATCACATATCTCGGCTGCTCCAGGCTTGATATTCGGGTTATTATCATCGCAGTCAGCAGGTCCGCAAGCTCCTCCTTCCACAAAATATCCGTCCCCATCACTGTCTGTGCATGTCTGTGAATAGGCTGAAGGAGCTAAGCCTATAAGAAAGACCATGACAGCACAAATCAGAAAAAATAATGTCTTCTGTCCTAATTTCATTTGGGACCCCCTGTAAATTTGTTTTAATTTTTTTTTAATTATTAGCAATTTATTTTATTTTTCAGATAGTTATGTCTATAGAAATGTACTCGGGAAATATCTTCGGATTTAAAAAAGCAAAAGATGTGCCTGTAGAACAAATTCCCTAAATATAAATACTTAGGCATATCTCCCTACAGTCCATACTATCAAATTGGCATGATCGAATGCCAAAATGGCAAGAAAATGACAAGAACAATTACGAAATGGGATAATCTCTATATAATTATTTACACTATATGCGCAGTCAGGCAGATTTAATGTCAAAATCCTACGGATTTTAATCACAGAAAGTGTCACAGATATATAATACGGCAGGAACTATATAGGAGATTACCTAAGGGAAGATATTATTTTATATGGGTCCCACAGAACTGCGTGTCTCCACCCGGCGATAAAAGAGTCAGACCAGCCTACAATCTGTCCGGAATTATTAATGGAAAATGCCCTGCTCTCCTTAATACCGAAAAGAGTCCCCAGATCATTCATAACAGCGTTATCATAAAGAAACGCGTGAGATTCGCCGGACGGGGTATCGGAATACCCCACAATCATACCTGAGTTATTAATCGCCCGGCCATAGCTGTCCAGACCACCAAGAGTGCCGAGGTCTTTCATTTCACCTTTTTCATAAAGGAAGGCATGTAGTGACCCGGAAGAGGTTTCGGAATACCCAACAATCTGTCCTTTGTCATTAATTCCGTATGCTTCACTGAGCGTACCCCCAAGCGTGCCGAGATCTTTCATGTTTCCATCCTTAATAAAGAAAAGCATGAAATTCCCCGGCTGCAGTCTCGGATACCCCCACGGCATGGCCGTAACCATTAATCCCATATGCTTCACTGAAATAACCTCCCAGTGTGCCTAGGTCCTTCATTTTTCCGGATTCGATTATAAAAGCATGTCTTTCGTCAAAAGAGGTATCAGCAGCACCGACTATCTGCCCTGTGTCATTAATTCCATTAGCCCTGCTTATACTGCCTCCGAGTGTGCCCAGGTCCTTAACTACGCCTTTATCAAAAAGGACGGCATGAGAATATGATGTATCGATATCAGCCCAACCTACGGCATGATTACTATTATTGATCGCAAGTGTCTGGGACAATTCATTAGCCTGAGGGGCAAGCCGGGTCATCTTTTTGCTGCTGTATGAAAAAGAGTGGTAATAATCAGAATCGACAAACGACCACCCGACTACCCGATGGTTGTCATTAATATCATAAGCAATACCTATAGCACCCCCCAGGGTACCAAGGTCTATAATTTCATACTCAGCGCCATAGACAGCCGCAGAGAATATAAAAACAGCTATAAAACAACCAGTAAGGCCAATCATTTTAAAAGTCTTCATATCAACCTCACTTTCTTAATGAAATGGATTAATGACTTATGTTTGTAAGTATGATATACCTTACATTTGCTGACATGTCAATATTTTTTTATGCCTTACTAAAAACTTTTTCCAGGAATTTCCGCATATCGTCCCAGGATTTTCTGTCAGCTTCTTCATTATACTTTATGTGCATCCCGCCGTATTTCAAAGCAAGCGCGTCTGACTCAGGGTTCGAGTATCCGTGTTCCGCATCCTTAAACGTGATGATTTCGTAATCCGCCCCTGTTTTTTTCATGTCTGTTTTAAACTGGGTAATCATCTGCTGAGTCACATACCAGTCCTTTTCCCCCTGCAGTAAAAGTATCTTTCCCTTAACGCTACCGGGAGTATCCGGCATATTCACCAAAACCCCTCCGTAAAAACTCACGGCACCCCTGAGATCGGCCCCGTCAAGGACCTCCTGAAGAACAACATATCCTCCGAAACTGTATCCGACTGCTGCAATCTTCTCAGGATCAACGGTTTCCTGCTTACGCAAGAAATCCATGGCAGCCATAAAACGACTGCGCCTGAGATCGGCATTCCCGGATACTTCCTTTGCCAGCTCAGCAGCTTCTTCACTGTTATTCGCCACCCTTCCGTTGCCGAACATGTCCACAACAAGCGCCGTGTAGCCAAGCCCGGCAAGCATGTCTGCGCGTCTGCGGACCTGATCGTTCTGGCCCCACCACTCATGTACAACAATTATCCCCGGACGTCTGCCTTTTTTATTGCCGTCATACGCGATGTACCCCTTAAAGGTCTCTCCATCCGTCTTGTATTCTATAGTGCTGCTCTGAAACGCCGGTTTCTCGGTACATGAGGCGATAAATAAACCGAGGATAAAAAATATACCAACTAAAATCATATGCCTTTTCATATCAGTCTCCTTTAAAAATATTTCATTTATATAGCCGGGACCCTTTGATCCCAGAGGTACAGATAATTTACCGGTCAATTATCTTACTATAGACCTTCTCAAAAATAAATAAATGCAGAGAACCACGAATCATATGACACAAACTTTTGCGGGGTGCACGGACACGGATTCGATACTGATGCGAATGTTACTGTTAGTCCTGAAATAAACAATTAACATTTTATGCTCCGCCTAATTTTATTTACCCCTGGCAGCCCGAATGGGAAAAGTCCCCCTCACCCAGACTACACATATATTTAATGCCATTATGGCAATTAAATCCTGCCATAATGGCATAAAAACTTATCAATAATTCTTACAACTAATTGTAATTTAATAGAATTATGACTGGCATATCTTTTGCTCATATTAAGAACCAGATACGATGTACAAGGCCAACCCTGTCGAAAGGCAGGCACGGAAAGCATCGGGTCGCATTCTTAAAGACAGCCATGCTGCCATCGTATATTAAAAAATTTTAAAGGAGGTGCGAGGATGAAAAAACTACTCATTCTCACTCTGGCTGTCATACTGACAGTCGGAATCGCCAGTT
>JBFLYJ010000405.1:0-3423 GCA_040756635.1 Nitrospirota bacterium | reverse complement strand
ATTCAGCCAGGTAGTCCAGGGCGGTACCGTTTATAACTACCCTCGGCTTTCCGACGGCATTGATCAGGGGCCTTCCGGCGGCGTTTCCGAGTATGTAGACCTCTCCGCCTTTTGCCCCGTACATGAAGGTCTGGCCGACGTCACCGTAGACCACGAGTTTTCCTGCCTTCATGATCTGCCCCAGCTGGTCCTGGGCATTTCCGTGCACGTAGAGTTCAAGCCCGTCGATGCCGGAGGCGAGATAGTCTCCGGAAGAACCAAAGGAGTCGATACGGACCCCCTTTGTTTCAGGCCCCAGTCCGCAGCCGAGAAAGCGCTGGCCCCGCTGGCCGAAACATATGAAGCGCTTCCAGCCGAGCGCATTCGCATCAGCAACTATACGCGAAAAGGCGTCCTCACCTTCAGGCTGGAACTTCCCTGCGTCTGCTACAAGCACCTGCTCCGGCCCATTTGGTCCGCGGAGCGCGGGACGGGAATTGAAATCTATCCTGCGGAAAACAGATTTACTGTTTTCATTAATACCGGGGATCTTTCTGAAGATGGAATCAAGGGCCTCCGAGATCTTCTGGAGCATGGAGCGCCGTCTCTTTTTACCGGTCGGATAGCGTCTATCGAGTAGAAGTGAGAGAAGCGAAACAGCGGGCATCTTCGATCCATCTTCCCCGGCAGCAGAGACGAGCTGATCAAGAAAATAGAAGAACTCCGGATAGTCCCAATCAACCAGGTCTTCTTTCAGACCGGCAAATATCTGTTCAACAGTATCGTCCGACAGATTTTTTAAAATGCCATTTACGTGTTCCTTATGCGCAGCTCCGACAGTCAGCAGTTTTGCCCCGTTGTTATGCGGGGTCTGGCCGGTCGGGACCTCAACAGGCTTTCCGAATTTGTCCGCGCAGGTAAGGGACATCTTTCCTGCAGACGATTCCTTTAAGTTGAATATGAACGCGCCCCCGTCGGTATAACTGCCGCCGCGCGCGTTCCAGTAATGGTCAGCTACGGTGCCGAAGCGGGCGTCTTCTTTTGCAAGGCTCTGAAGTGTCGCGTCAATTGCCTGCTTTTCGGAGCAGACCAGGCCGATCTCCACTTCACCCTTCTGCAGGGCGAAGACCTGAGGCCGGAGCATTGCGGTATCGGTGATGCCGATGAGCTGGAACTGTTTGTTTGGAAGATCGTTTCTCGCGATAATAAAGAACCATGGGCCGTCAGGTGATCCATGGATATGCGCGGTCTGTATTTGCCTGTATATGCGCTGTTTATCCTCCGGCAGATGGTCGAAGTCCATCTCTCCGGTCGGCGCAAGCGCTTCGATTATATATTCCAGGGGATAACCATAGACCCTGTTCAAAAGATCAAAAACATGGACAGACACCTCGGTATCGGTCAGGAAAAGCGGATAGATGTTCCTCTGGCGCAGATAGTCCGACACGGAATAATAATTGGCGAAGTCTCCGTTATGCACAAGGGCCTCGTTCATTCCTATAAAAGGATGGGCGCCTCCAGGGTGCCAGACACGTCCCTTGGTGGGATATCTCTGATGGGCTATCCATATGTGCGAGTTGAAGTTTTCGAGTTTATAATACTGGGCGACCTTTTCTGCATAGCCGACGATCTTCAGTATCATCATATTCTTGCCGTGCGAAAGCACAAAGGCCCTTTTCTCGCCGAGGGCGCTGTATAGAGCGAGGTTTAACTGATATGTGTTCTGAAAAATGAACTCTTCTTCCGCTTTCCCGTCAGTCAGCATATCCAGGCCGCGTTCCTTCCGGAATGCCGCCAGGACCTCCGGCTTTACCCTGACGAAATAGCGTTTAACCGCGGGGGGCTTCACGTCAAGACCGTCAATGTCCCTGTAGTCATCAATCGTATCGAGGAAAGCCTCGTGGTCCACGCGGAAATGAGGACGAATGAAACGCGCTTCCATCTCGGGAACTACAGTCTCGTCAAGGACCGCGACCTGCAGAAGGAAATCATTGTCTAGTATGTCCCGGTCCACTCCCAGCTGTTCCGGGCTTAACCCGACAGCGGCAAGACCGCCGCCCTTTCCGTTTCCCCTGTTGTGCATCTGAACAGACGGTTCGAAGATATGGCGGCCGCTTACAGGAATACTGCAGGCGAATCCTGTGACCCCGCAGCCTCCCTCTTCAGCTTCCATGCCAGTATGCTTCACCAGTCTCTCGGCCTCGCGGAAATGATACCTCGAATTTATAATTGCATCGGCAGCGCTTTTCTTTTTCATAACTCGAGTTCGCCCTCCAGGTCTTCCTGCTTGATATAGTCGAGATGGCCGATCACGTCGAAGCGTCCTACCAGCTCCGTCACACTCCTCATGCCGAGACGCTTAAGAATGTTGATGAGCTGGCTCCGCCATGAAAGGTACATGTTTATGATGCGCTGGGTGGCCCACTCAATATTCATGAGCTTCGTAAGTTCTTCATCCGTCGTCGCGATACCGCGCGCGCAGCCGCGGCCTGACTCACAGTGATGGCAGCGGATACATTCGAGGGCCACAAGATCGGCAGTGCCGAGACATACCCCGTCGGCGCCCAGTGCGATGGCCTTGGCCATATCATAGGCGGAACGTACGCCTCCGCTGGCGATGATCGTCACCTTGTCCCTTATCCCCTCTTCAGAGAGAAATTTGTGGACCTTGGGCACCGCGTATTCGATCGGCATCGCGATATTCTTCTTTGCTATGTCAGGGGCGGCGCCGGTGCCGCCGTAACTTCCGTCGAGCTGGACGATATGCGCCCCGGCATAATAACTTCCGACCGCAACCATGTCCACGTCCGAAGGGGTCGATACCTTTACCGAGACGAGGGCGCGGTAGTTTGTCTCCTTTATCCAGTCGACATGTTTTTTATGGTCTTCCACCGAGTAGACACTGTGAAAAGGGAAAGGGGAAAACAGTGCGCTTCCCGCGACCGCTTCCCGCATGCTAGCGACACGGGCCGTGACCTTGTCCCCAAGCAGATGTCCGCCGAGCCCCGGCTTCGCTCCCTGGGCGTATTTGAATTCTACAATGCGGACACGCTTGATCGTCTCCTCCCGAACTCCGAAGAGGCCGGTAGCTATCTGGGTTATTATATGATCATCGTATGGTATGAGTTCCTCAGGATATCCGCCTTCTCCGGTACAGCAGAAGGTGTTAAGCGCGGCCGCCGCCATGACTCGCGAGAGCATGGTCACTATGCTTACAGACCCGAACGACATCCCTCCGAAATAAAACGGGACAGCGATAGGGACACTCGGCCTGGAGTCGCCGGAGCGGTTTAGTTCGATAGCCGTGGAAACCTCGTCATCCGGGATGTCAAGCATGCCGTCTTTCGGGAAAATAAAACGGAGCTTGTCGAACCCCCCGCCTGAATTGCCAGTCTTGTAGTTAAGCCCCTGATACGGGACGTTACCCGTTTCAGCCATGTGCCA
>JBFLYJ010000404.1:0-3426 GCA_040756635.1 Nitrospirota bacterium | reverse complement strand
CGGTCCTTATCGAAACACTCGTCGCGCTCGGAGCCGATGTACGGTGGGCGAGCTGCAATATCTTTTCAACCCAGGACCATGCGGCAGCGGCGATAGCGGCGGCGGGAATTCCTGTTTTTGCCTGGAAGGGTGAGACCCTTGAAGAATACTGGTGGTGTACAAACGAGGCATTAACATTCCCCGGAGGGCACGGGCCGCAGCTCATCGTCGACGACGGCGGTGACGCGACACTCTTCATTCACAGGGGCTATGACGCTGAAAACAGTTCAAACATTCTTGATGAACCCACGGACAATCATGAACTTCAGATCATCAATACACTTCTGAAAGAAATACTGGCTCAAGACAATCAGAAATGGCACAGAGTGGTAAAGGAATGGAAAGGGGTCAGCGAAGAAACGACGACAGGAGTTCACCGCTTGTACGAAATGATGAACAAGGGAACTTTGCTCGTCCCGGCGATAAATGTTAACGATTCCGTAACCAAGTCCAAATTCGACAACCTCTATGGATGCAGGGAGTCGCTTGCGGACGGTATCAAGAGGGCCACGGACGTCATGCTCGCCGGAAAGGTGTCGGTCGTCTGCGGATACGGCGATGTCGGCAAGGGATGCGCCAAGTCGCTGAGGGAATACGGATCAAGGGTCATCGTTACCGAAATAGACCCTATCTGCGCGCTCCAGGCCGCCATGGAAGGATTTGAAGTCGCGACGGTTGAAGACACCCTCGGAGAGGGAGACATCTACGTAACAACGACCGGCAACAGGGACATTATCAGGATCGAGCACATGGCCAAAATGAAAGACCAGGCGATTGTCTGCAACATCGGCCATTTTGATAATGAGATCCAGGTGCACAAGCTCTTTGCCTATCCCGGAATCAAGAGAGTCAATATAAAACCCCAGGTCGACAAGTATATTTTCCCGGAAGGGCATTCCATTTTCCTTCTGGCTGAAGGAAGACTGGTAAACCTGGGATGCGCCACGGGCCATCCTTCCTTTGTGATGTCAAACAGCTTTACCAACCAGACGCTTGCCCAGATCGACCTCTGGGAAAACAGAGACAAATACGAAAAGAAGGTGTACCGTCTGTCAAAGAAGCTGGACGAGGAAGTGGCAAGACTCCATCTTGAAAAAATCGGGGTCAGACTGACAAAACTCACAAAAGAACAGGCCGACTATATCGGTGTTCCTCTTGAAGGGCCTTACAAACCGGAGCACTACAGGTATTAAAGAAAAGCATTCTGAACATAAAAGGGACAGGTCAAACACCTGTCCCTTTTTTATTCCTGAAATTACGGTGACCGCATTTACCCTGTAAAGGGAAATTGCGGCCTATATAAATTTCATTATGGCCTGCAGTATATCCATAGTCCTTGAATTCCAGAACGTCTCGACAAGTCCCACCTTCCATAAATCATTTTCCTTGACCATGTGTAATATGAGCGGATTTTTCGATTTCATGTAGGTAATGATTATGTCCGCTTTCGTCTCCTTCATCACACCTGGCTGCCACCTGCAGTCATCCAGTATCATAAGGACATCAACGTTCCGCACAAACGAATTCCAGTAATTCTTGAATATCATGCCGCTCTTTTCGAAATCCTGCTCAATGGCCGACCTGCGTATTTCACCGCCCATATTTTGGTACGTGTCATATATATCGTCAATTATTCTATTGCGGGACTCTTCCGACAACAAACTCCAGGCCGTATCGTATTTCCCTTGTTTCAACGACATGAAGAAATCTTCGGCCTGCGCTATTATTACATCAACTGTGTAATCGATATCTTCCTGTGCGGACACAGCAAAGGCGTTGGATATGAAAAGACAGTTTATCAGGACAATAACAAGTAAAAGTGCAATCTTTTTCATGTCAGGCATGTTATAAAAAAGGGGCTGAACAGTTCAGCCCCTTCTGGTGTTGTTTATTAGTTGACTTCCTCTTAATGATGCGTTGTCGTGGTGTGCTGTGAGGTGGTATCGCTGTCCCCGCCTCCGGTGCTGGCGACAACAAGTCCGATTGCGGCAGCTGCCGCTGCAGCCCCTGCCCCGATGGTCCCGGCGGAAATTCCGGCCCCTACTGCGAGACCTGCTCCGGCCCCGGCCTCGGTCGCAGCCAACGCAGCGCCGACCTCAGTATAACCCGCGGCATTCAGGGCGGATACCATAGATGACTGTTCAGCAACGATATGGCCGATCACATTACCTGTTGCCTCGTCAATTACAGGCAGGGCCACCTGGTTGCCGGTAAGTGCCGGAGCTGTTGCGCCTTCAACATAAGTTCCACCCGCGTCTGCTGCAAGTTTCTTTGCGGTCTCTATTGAGGCTATCTTCTCCGTCTGTGCCTGTACCTGTGAAATTGTTAAGGAATTACATAACAGAAACACTGCCGCCAAAAACAGCACAACTATTTTTTGCATGACTCCCTCCTCTTTTTTTATTTTGTTTGTAATTATTGTTCTTCCAGTCGTTCCGTGATTATTTACTGCGAAACTGGCAATGAATAATTATGCCGGAAAAACTTAGTAACCAAAACTGATATATATTTCAAGTTATTTGTACATCATTTGCTTATCTTTGTCAAGGTAATTTTTCGTGTTCCTGTCAATAAAATCAAATAATGTGCTGAAATGGTCTATGTCCTGTCCTGTGTCACGGGTCCATGGAGACAGCATATAACTGTATGTGGACCTTGAATCAGCTCCCTTAAACAGCCTGAGAGGTATCGATATGCCTATGCCTTTGTCATGGTAATTCTCGTTGATGCCGTCATTAAAAACAGAAGTATCTGTAAAACTGTACCACGCCTGTATAGTAACTCCGTTGATTACTTTTGATACGGTAAATCTGACACCTTTGTCACCCGCAAGAAACCGCCCTGCCTTGGTGTCGACCGCTACTTCCAGTTCATGAATGTTAAGACGCATATTGAAAAACGCCGTAGTGTAGAGGTCCTTCACGCCGTCACCGTCATCACTGTCCATCAGAGAAAATGGACTGTCCATGTCTCTCTTTTTAACTGCACTTCCGCCGACGCCCAGAAATATCCTGCCGTCAAGTACGGACATCGCTACTTCTCCATCGACTCCGGCGTACTGTATTTCGAGCAGACCCGCGGACAGCTTCCCGAATAAATTCGGCCCTACTTTATATATATTGTCGATCAACAGGCGGCCGAGAGCGGCTTTTTCTCTCTTGTACAGCGGCAGATCGCTCCTGACAGGTATGGATAACGGCTCATTGGAAGTTGAGATATTATTCAGGGGATATCCTTCCACCCCCGCGATTAGAGTGGCCCCCCTCCACGGATAATATGACGTCCATCCGATCAGGCCGAGCCTGTATTTGAAAAAACCGGAAGGGTCGTTCAAGAAAGTCTCAAGGGAAGGTTTTATACCGTATCTCACCCTTCTCGAATACCCGG
>JBFLYJ010000403.1:0-3443 GCA_040756635.1 Nitrospirota bacterium | reverse complement strand
GTCAAAGTGGAAGTCGTTTTTACATCGCCATATAAGAGAATAGCTTGAAAAATTTGAGCTGTTGGAACTCGCGTCAAGAATCATGTGCTGGCTCAGGCCTAAGAGCATGCCCGTTATCCACGGGTTCCAGCCTGTCAGCCAGGCCGCAACTGCCCAGACAGGCAGCCATTCCCACCCGTGCAATATAAGGATGATCCGGTTGAACTGGGCGTTTTCACATATATAGAAAAATCTTTTTACCCCGACATGCCATCCATGTTCGCGCACTACGTCGATGATATGGTCCAGATCGATGAATATGCCCGATAAGATGCAGGCCAGTGACATTGCCCATGATTTAAAGATCATGAACAGAATGCCGCCGATGATGACTGAATAAGCCGTGTGCTGATGAAGTTTCATGTTTTTGTCATTAAGTCCTTTTTCTTATCGGAAGGGAATCGACAACCTTTAGTTTAACAGATTTCCATTCTGTCAGGTAATGACATAATGATAACACCCTGCATCCACTGCCGCTGCCCCACGTCCTTCAGGGCTGCTTCAGGGAGAGGAAATTCCTCAACAGGTCTTTGCCCGATTTTGTGAGAATAGACTCAGGGTGAAACTGGACGCCTTCTATAAGCAGTTTTTTATGCCTTATCCCCATGATTTCATCATGGCTGGTCCACGCAGTAATCTCAAAGTCGCTCGAGAGGGTGTCTTTTTTTATGATCAGCGAATGATATCTTGTTGCCTCAAAAGGGTTCGGAAGGTCTTTAAATATAGTCTTTCCGTCATGATATATCATGGAGGTCTTGCCGTGCATCAAACGGGGTGCATTAACTATATCCGCCCCGTATGCCGCCCCGATTGACTGATGACCCAGGCAGACGCCGAGGATCGGCACCTTGCCTGCGAAATGCCGAATGGCGCTGACTGATATGCCTGCCTCCTTCGGCGTGCAGGGACCCGGAGATATGACGATTTTATCCGGGTTTAATTTTTCGATTTTCTGGATGGTTATTTTATCGTTTCTGAAGACTCTTATGTCTTCTCCCAGTTCACCAAGGTACTGGACCAGGTTATACGTAAAGGAATCATAGTTGTCGATCATTAAAAGCATGTTTAACTACCTCAGATGTTATAACAGGAAAGACTGTCTCAGAATTTCTATAATCGACAGATTTTTTATATTCCGGCCTCGAATTACTATTTTGATGTTATTATCGGTTCTATAAAATCTTTTTTTATAAGGTGTCGTATAGAAATTCTTCATCTGCCTTTCCTGCAATTGTTCTTACCTCTTAATTCTTAACTCAATTCATTATCCGCCATTTCAATTGCCTTGAACATCCCCGTCGCCTTGTTGACGGTTTCTTTAAATTCTTTTTCAGGGTCGGAGTCAGCAACAATGCCGGCGCCGGCCTGAATATAGGCCATGTCATTTTTGAAAATTATTGTCCTTATGGTAATGCACATGTCCATGTTGCCCGAGAAATCGAAATATCCCACGGAACCCGCGTAAGGGCCGCGTGCGGTGGGTTCGAGTTCCTCGATAATCTCCATCGCCCGTATCTTGGGCGCCCCGGTAACAGTCCCCGCAGGGAATGAGGCCCGGAGAACGTCAAACGAGTCAAGCCCCTTTCTCAGCTTTCCGACGACGTTCGACACAAGGTGCATGACATGAGAATATCTCTCGATCATCATTAATTCGGTCACTTCAACGGTGCCTGTTTTTGAGACCCTGCCGGTATCGTTTCTGCCCAGATCGACCAGCATTATGTGCTCCGCGATTTCCTTTGGGTCAGCCTTGAGTTCTTCTTCAAAAAACAGGTCCTCTTCAGGCGTCCTGCCTCTCCTCCTAGTCCCCGCTATGGGCCTTAATTCAATCGTGTCCCCTTCGACCCGCACCAGAATTTCAGGGGAAGAACCTACAATAGTGCTCTTGCCGGTCTCAAGGTAAAACATGTACGGCGATGGATTGATGACGCGAAGCGCCCTGTAGGCGTTGATAGGCTGTACGTCTGTTTCCCTCCGGAAGCGTTGAGAAATAACAGTCTGGATCACGTCCCCTGCGACGATATATTCCTTTGTCTTTTCGATTGACTTCAGAAAATCTTCCTTCGAAAAGTTTGATGCGAAGGTCCCCTTTCCGGAACCGCCTTTCTTCCGGCGTTTTGGTGATTGCACGGGGCAGGCGGCCTTTGACTTGAGTTTCGCGACGATGCCGTCTATTTTTTTCACGGCTTTTTCATACGCTTTCTGCGGGCCGTCTTCTATATGCGCATTGGATATGACCATGATCTTATGCGTCAGATTGTCGAACACGACAAGGGTGTCGGTAAGCATAAGAAATATGTCCGGGAGGTCCAGGCCGGGATGCTGTCTGTCGGGCAGTTCTTCAAAGTAACGTACAGCATCATACCCTATGTAACCGACAAATCCTCCGAAGAACCTCGGCAGGCCGGGCATAATGACAGGTTTATATTTTGCTAATTCCGCTGACACTACCTCCAGCGGATCATGTTTCACCGTTATCTTTTCGCTCTGCCTTCCTCTCTTTACAGTGAGGTTTTTTCCTTTACCTTCGATTATCACTGAGGGATTGGTCCCGATAAATGAATATCTCGCCCATTTTTCTCCGCCTTCAACGCTCTCGAGCAAAAAGCAGTTTTTCCCCTTCAGCTTGAGAAAGGCTGATAAAGGAGTTTCCATGTCGGCGAGTATCTCCCTGTATACCGGGATGAGATTCCCTTCTCTGGCTTTTGTCTTAAACTCTTTGTAATCAGGGTGTACCAATTGACAAAACCGGCTTTCATTAATTAATATTTTAGTTACCTATTATAGACTATTAAGTGTATTAAGTTAATAGATCGTATGGGCTTATGGCAATAAGCCGTCTATCATAATTAGGTAAAAGGTTAATTCCGATAATGCGGGAGTAGCTCAGTGGTAGAGCCCCACGTTGCCAACGTGGTTGTCGCGGGTTCAAATCCCGTCTCCCGCTCCATTAAAAGCAGTGAATAGTTGATAGTGTTTAGTAGTCAGTAAAAAATCGACTTCAAAATAATATTGACTTTCGATCGCTATTCACTTACCACTGTTCACTAATCACTGTCTTTTCGGCGACGTACCCAAGTGGCTAAGGGGGAGGTCTGCAAAACCTTTATTCAGCGGTTCGAATCCGCTCGTCGCCTCCATTCTCTCACTTTAAACCAAACTATTCACAACATTTATTCTGTCAAGGCAGGCATGATACAGTATTTTCGGCTCATTCTCATCCCGCATCCTGCGGGACTCCGAAAATGTGAATAATCAGGGTTAAAGCGGCGGTACTCTGAACCCGTCCAGATTTTCCTGCAATCTCCTGACAATTCCTTTGATCTCATCCTGTTCTTCTCCGGAGAGACTGGACTCGAGTTCATCAGCCAGTTTCCGGGTCTGCGCAATTTTCCCGCCAAGGT
>JBFLYJ010000402.1:0-3445 GCA_040756635.1 Nitrospirota bacterium | reverse complement strand
TTGAGCGGATTTTTTTGCCGGTAGTGAAGACAGGAGGTCTGAACAGGCAAAAGCCTCGGAGTCACGCAGGATGCGGGACGAGAATGAGACGAAAATACTGTATCATGCCTGCTTTGCATTATTATGCGGTCACAAAGGTATAGCCATAACTATTTATTAAGCACGCAAGTCCATTTTTAATATTTAACCGGACACTTCTGATAATTAATAATTATTGTGATCTGATGGTTTGATTTTATCCGTGTATTTTGGCATGCTAACCATATGAAAGCGGGACGATATAATTCGGATTTATCCCCTGTAAAACAAAAAGGCCTGAAATACAGACTTGCCGCAGCAGCCGTCCGGAAGAATAACTCTGACAGAATAATATCATGAAACGCGCCTGGAGCTTCAAAGAGATCATCGCCATACTTGTCAGCATTGTCTTTTTCGCGGCAGTGTATGTAGTTATATATCTGATAATGCCGGTATCAGGCGAAAACAGATGGAAAGAGGTCGAGATCCCTCAGGGGTCCAGCTATTCAAAAGGGATCGATACACTGGCCGGAAAAGGTTTCGTAAAAAATAAGCTGATTTTTCTGGCGATGGGGAGATTGACGGGGACGGACAGGACGATGAAGGGAGGGTTCTATAACCTCAATACCGCGATGACCCCGCTTGAAATCTTCGACCGCCTGAGAAAAGGGATGATAGTAGAGTATACGGTGACCATCCCTGAGGGGTCCACACTTGATGATATAAAAAATAAACTGAAAGAGATCGGACTGATTAATGACAGTTCGTGGCAGATTGTAAAGGACAGCAGTTTTATTGATTCCCTTGATATCAAGGCGCCGAGCCTTGAAGGGTATATATTTCCCGATTCATACAACTTCGCAAAGGGTACCGATCCGAAGTATATTTTTTCGATCATGATCCAGAGGTTGAGAGAAAAATACAATGAGCCGCTCCTGAAAAGAACATATGAACTTGGAATGACGGTCAATGAGGTGCTGACGCTCGCTTCGATAATCGAGAAAGAGGCTGTATATGACTCCGAGCGGCCTATAATATCAGCTGTCTATCATAATCGTCTGAAAAGAAACATGAAGCTGCAGGCTGATCCGACCGTTCTGTATGGAGTGCGATACAGGTGGGGGCGCGTGATGTATAGTGATCTTCTGAGGGTGACACCTTATAATACATATGTGATAAAAGGGCTGCCTCCAGGGCCTATCGCTTCTCCTGGGCTCAAATCTATCCGGGCCGCGCTCTACCCGGCAAAGACGGGTTATCTGTTTTTTGTGTCTATGAATAACGGCAGGCATCACTTTTCTTACTCAGGTCAGGAGCACGTTAAGGCGGTTGCCTTGTATCGGCGGAACAATAATACAAATGAAGAGAATAAGACAGATGAAGACAATAAAACAAAAGAAGATAGTCAAGCAAAAGAAACCAACTAAACAGATTACGATCGGCGGTGTCATAATAGGCGGGGGAGCGCCTGTATCCGTACAATCGATGACCAAGACAGACACTCGGGATGTGACCTCCACAGTGGCGCAGATCAGAAAACTTGAGGCTGCAGGCTGCGAGATAGTGAGGGTCGCGGTCCTTAATATTGAAGCGGCCCGTGCCATCAAGGCGATAAAGAAAAGGACCCGGACGCCGCTTATCGCGGATATCCATTTTGATCACCGACTGGCCCTGGAGGCGATCGAGAGCGGCGTGGACGGACTGAGGATAAACCCCGGCAATATCGGGAGCAGGCCGAAAGTGAAAGAGGTCGTCAGCGCTGCCAGGGACAGAGGAGTTCCAATAAGGATCGGTGTCAATGCGGGTTCCCTTGAGAAAGACATTCTGAAAAAGTTCGGGCATCCGGATGCAGAGGCCCTTGTTGAGAGCGCCGGCAGACACATAAAAATTCTCGAAGACCTGAAGTTCAGCGACATCAAGGTGTCTCTGAAGGCCTCGGATGTTATGAAGACAGTAGATGCTTACCGGCTGTTTGCAAAAAAATTCAGGTACCCCCTGCACATCGGCATATCAGAGGCTGGGCCGGCTTTTTCAGGCACTGTCAAGAGCTCAGTGGGGCTGGGCATCCTTTTATCGGAGGGTATCGGGGACACCATGAGGGTATCACTGACTGCCGATCCTGTTGAGGAGGTCAAAGTCGCGTATGAAATCCTCAAGTGCCTGCACCTGAGACAGAAAGGACCTGAACTCATTTCATGCCCCACATGCGGTCGCTGCCAGATTGATATCAGGGGAATCGCCGGGAAAGTAGAAGCAGGCCTGGCCAGTATTAAAAAGCCTCTCAAGGTTGCTGTAATGGGATGTGTCGTAAACGGACCGGGAGAGGCCCGGGAGGCTGATATCGGGATTGCCGGAGGCAGGGGTATAGGCATTCTTTTCAAGCATGGGAAAGTGGTCAGGACACTGAAGGAGAGGGAACTTTTCAGCGTGCTGATGAGGGAAATAAAAAAAATGCAGGCGTAATAAAACAGATTTTATTATAATACTGGACCGGTTCCCGGTATTGGGCAAAATTTTGTTGGATTGCCATCTTTCATATATAAATGCAGCTTATTAAAAAAATAAAAGAAATACAGAGCATCAGCAGATGGTTCAGGGGCGAGTGCAAGACCATAGGATTCGTTCCTACAATGGGGGCCCTTCATGAAGGCCATCTCAGTCTTGTGAGACGCTCAAAAGAGGAGAACGAAAGGACTATCGTCAGTATCTTTGTAAACCCCACTCAGTTCGGGCCGAATGAGGATTTTCAAAAATACCCGAGGGACAATGAGGGTGATCTGTCGAAACTTTCCGGGCTGCAGACCGATGTTGTGTTCATGCCTGAGACTGAAGAAATGTACCCGGAGGGGTTTTCCGTTTCAATCGAAATGGGGGCTGTCGGAAACGTCCTGTGCGGAGCTATTCGGCCGGGGCATTTCAACGGTGTGGCTACAGTCGTAACGAAGCTTTTCAATGCCGTTATGCCCCACAGGGTCTACATGGGACAGAAGGATTTCCAGCAGACGGTCATCGTAAAGAAACTGGTAAGGGAGCTTAATATTGATACGAATATTGTGGTGTCCCCGACAGTAAGGGAACAGGACGGGCTGGCGATGAGTTCGAGAAACGCCTATTTAAATGAAGACGAAAGAAAAGCGGCGCCGATATTATACAAGGCTTTAAAGCTCGGAGAGGAGCTCATCATGTCCGGCGGGATGGATGACGCGGTAATAGTAAAAAAAGAAATGGAGTCATTGATCAAGACTGAGCCTATGGCCAGAATTGACTATATAGATATCGTAGACCCGTATGACCTGGCCCCTGCCGGGAGGATATTGTTTGCCGCGGTCATATGCATTGCTGCCAGAATCGGGAAGACCAGACTGATTGATAATATAATCATCGAAAAAAGTTGACCTCGATAATTAACGCCCGGACCTGAAATTGA
>JBFLYJ010000401.1:0-3457 GCA_040756635.1 Nitrospirota bacterium | reverse complement strand
AGAGGTTTATATTCTCTGAAGGCAGGTTAAAGGCCCTGCCCGAATCCCCGCTATCTTTTCTTAAATCCGACCTTCTCTCATGGGGAGGAAAGTTCAGGCTTTTGTATGAGTTAAGGGCCGCTAAAGGACCGGAAGATGAATCCGTGGCCGACTTCATAATCCGCCGCCTGGGACATGAAGCGCTCGATAAACTTATTGATCCCATGGTCTCCGGCATATACGCAGGAGACCCCTACAGAATGAGCATCAGGAACTGTTTCCCGCGCATAAAAGAACTGGAAGATCAATACGGCAGTCTGATCAGGGCGATGATCAAGATACGCAAGCAGAAGAAAGCGGAAGGCAGGGCTTCAGGCGACAAGGGAGAAGCGACAAAAGTGTCCGCCGCTCCGGGAGGCACGCTTACCTCTTTTTATGACGGCGCCCAGACGATTACCGATGCCCTTGCCGCAAGACTGGGGAAACGCCTGCGTGTCGGGATCTCGGTATACGGTATTACGAGAGAAAGCGGTTCATATCAGGTCACGACATCAGACCATACATACAATGCCGACATAGTAATAATCGCCACCCCGGCCTACGCGACCTCGGAGATATTAAGGGACTTTGATGCTGAACTTTCCAGGGCGCTGTCCGCTATCCTCTACCCCCATGTGTCAGTTGTATGTTTCGGATACAGAAAAGAGCGTGTATCCCATCCCTTGAACGGTTTTGGCTTCCTGATCCCTCATATCGAGAACAGAAACATCCTCGGCTCCCTATGGGATTCGAGCATCTTTCCAAACAGGGCGGCTGAAGGGCATGTGCTTTTAAGGACCATGATAGGAGGGGCCCAGTCTCCGGAGATGGCGTCTTTTGATAACAGCAAGCTTATTAACGCGGTTTTTGACGAATTAAATCCCATCCTCGGACTCAAAGGTGACCCTGAAATGGTAAGCATTTACAGATGGGAGAAGGCAATCCCCCAGTACGTACTCGGTCATGGTAAAATTCTCGAAACTATCAACATGAGACTGAAGAATTATTCGGGCCTCTATCTGACGGGAAACTCATACAGGGGGATAGGGATAAATGACTGCATAGAGAATGCCTACAAGCTGACCGAACAAATAGTCGCGGGGATCTCGGCACCCTGATCAAGTAATTTTTCTGTAAGACAAACAGAAAAATAGTCCCTCTATTTCCCCGTGCGCGCCAGCCTGAAACCGATGCAGACCGCCCTGCCCCCGGACTCGTTCCAGTAACGGTTTGCGGTCCTGGCGGTATCGGGTTGCAGATCCCATGCCCCTCCTCGAATTATCTTATACTTTCCTGTATCGGGACCTTTAGGATTATCCCTTGGGCTCCCGGCATAATAATTGTCCCCCTGCCAGTCCGCGACCCATTCATAGGCATTACCCGACATATCATACAAGCCCAGATCATTGGGCCTGAAGCTCCCCACAGGCGCCGTATAAGCATAACCGTCGCGGTAACCTTCCCATATCTCAAGGGCAGGGAATTTCTCTTTTGCCGATTCATCCGCAACGTTGCCGGAGGGCGGGCCGTCGCCCCAGCTGTACTGATATTCCTTTCCCCCGCTCCTGGCGGCATACTCCCACTCCGCCTCTGTGAGAAGCCTGAAGTTACCGTATCCTTTTCTGTTCAGCCACTGTATATATTTATCCGCGTCATTCCAGCTTATACATACAACCGGGTCTCTCTCTGTCTGGGGAAAGCCCGTTTTACGCCAGCTATGGTCTTTTACTTTTACCAGTTCTCCGTCTCCGGTCCAGCTGTGACAACCGTCCTGCCTCTCAGCGTCCGTCTTGTATCCTGTTTCATTCACAAACTCCCTGAATTCTCCAACGGTCACCTCGTACTTACCGACATAGAAATCAGCTACACATACTTCGTGCACGGGTTTTTCGCTGGATGGGACGTCCCTGAAGATATCTCCCATTTGATAGCAGCCGCCTTTGACAAGGACCATATGATCAGTAGTCCGGTTGTCCCCGGACGACGCGTATGTAAGCGTCAATGACATCAGAATCATTAAAATCGCACTTGTTATTTTCATATACCAATTATATCTCTTAATATTTTTTATGCAAAATTTTCGGTGTGCCATTCATAAAAAACGGCTGTTATAAAACAAAGAGGAGATATTTATAAAGAGTTGGACTGGTTTGATGCGGAAGACTTTACACCGGCGCCTTCCGTCTCGATAAAACTCAAAAGATATTCCTTGAACTTACCGGGCAGAAGCCATCTTATCCCTAATTTTTCGGCCCAGGTTATGGCCCCGTGGTCCACTGTTACCAGAACGGCGTTAAGTTCCTTTGCAAGAAGTATCAGGTCAACATCTTCCTTGCTGTCGATTATTCCTTCCCTGAGCGCCTCCCTGTAACTTTTTCTCATTGCCTGAATAATTTCCTGCTCGTCCGCCTTCCCGGCGTTCCTGACTGCTTTTTCGGCGATTCTGAGGCCCTTGTTGATCCTGTCCCTGATGTCTTCTATCAGTTCATACAGGAAAAAAGCGGGGCAGGTCAGTTCGTGTTTACTTGGAGGCTTCTGGTTGAGGACAGCCAAAAATCGGCCCGGGACTTTTCTCTGGTCCACGAAATTCAGCAGTTCCTTGAATACGGATGACGGCATATAGAATTCGAGCCCCGGGATTTGCTCCGCTAAGGCAAGAAATCCTTTAATGGCCTCGGTAGGCGAATTACCGAAGTCATTCCGCACCTCAGGATTCACAAACAGGCTTGTATCAAGTACTACTTTGTCTTTTACGGATCTTGCAGATTTCATTGACATCCAGAATAAACGTGTTCCAGTTCCTGCATTCAGGGCACCTGCCTGACCAGTCACTCGAAACGTAGTTGCACTCAGAGCAGCAATATGGAATCAGCAGCGGCTTCTCAACACTTAAGGCCTTCTTGTACTCATGTGAGGCCTTCCCGTATTCCGACCGACGTTCATAAATATTTCCCAGAAGTCTGTGCAGGTCGGGATAATCAAAAGCCGTGACATCCATGGCATCAATTGTGTCCATAGCATAATCTATCATTTCGAGACGGTAATAGAGTTTAGCAAGAAAAAACTGGAGCCGCTGGTCTCTCCTGTCCTTCTGGATGGCCTTTTGATAAATGTCGATGATCGTCCCTGGTTCTCCTTCATCGATGAAATGGTCTTCAAGGCGCACAAGCAGCACCATTGACGCAGTTTCTTCAAAACCTTCCATAAGAACGTCCTGAGCCTCCTTGCTTTCTCCGTCTTTCAAATACGCATCGGCAAGGGCGATATATGCAGCTATAAAGTTGGGGTCGGCTTTGATAACGCTCTTCAGGACCTTGACGGCCTTGTCGGCTGAACCCGATTCGATGTAATAACGACCCAGTTCATATTTATACCCCAGGAGATTCCTGTTCTCCTTTTTTTCATTTTCAGCGCTCATCTTGCACTTTAGTATCTTATG
>JBFLYJ010000400.1:0-3462 GCA_040756635.1 Nitrospirota bacterium | reverse complement strand
ATGATCTGAACAGCTTTGATCATTCGCTGCTGAAAAACCGGGAAATAGCAACAAGCGACCTGTGCTTTATCTGCACGGCAGGTGAAGGCGCTACATGCGCTGAATGTTTCACATAGAAAATATACATGAAAGGAGGGGGGAGTCTACATCAGTCAATAAGATTTATAAGGTATCAGAATTATTGACATTTGAATTCGTAATTAATGAGCCTGTCATTCCGGGCTTGACCCGGAATCCAGAGACATAAGAACTAGATTCCCGCCTTTCATCCTTCGCAGCGCTGCGGAGAACGGATCGCGGGAATGACGAAAAGCTGACATTGTTCTATAGATAATTATTCATTATAAATCACAAAGGAGAAAATCATGAAGCAACTTCTTAAATTATTTTCGGTCGCGCTTATCGCGTCCGTCCTGCTGGCTGGTTATGCTTATTCCATGAGCGACAAACCAAAAGGGACCATAAAAATAGGGTTCAGTATTCCGCTTACAGGGGATATTGCGTTTATCGGTGAGGGCATGAGGGATGCGGCGATTCTTGCAAAAGAGGAGATGGGAAAGACAAAGTATAATTACGAACTGCTGTTTGAGGACGACAAGCTTGATCCGAAGATAGACGCGACCGTGGGAAACAAGTTCATCAGCATCGACAAGGTGGACGTAATGGTTTCCGCTGGCGGCGGTTCGGGCGGGGTGCTGTCAACGCTCGCTGACCAGCACGGCATCATTCACTTTGCCGTCACGGTAGAGCCGTCCGTCACGGAGGGGAAGAACAATTTCGCGCACTGGACCGCAAATGAAGACCAGAACACAGTCCTGGCGAATCAGATCAAAAAGAGGGGGTTTAAGAGACCTGCAATCTTTCTTGCCTCTGACTTAAACGATTATGTGTCCATATATAATGATCTCTCTACCAGGATCAACTTTATTGATAAACAGGATTATCAAAAAGGTCAAACCGACTTCCGCACCTCAATCGCAAAAGTGAAGCAGGCCGATCCGGACATTGTTATGATCTGCGGAAGGACACCGGAGATCGAGATATTGACACGGCAGATGAGGGAACTGGGAC
The DNA here is from genome assembly GCA_040756635.1 of Nitrospirota bacterium. Lineage (GTDB taxonomy): Bacteria > Nitrospirota > Thermodesulfovibrionia > UBA6902 > UBA6902 > UBA6902. The sequence goes on along the minus strand of JBFLYJ010000400.1, from coordinate 2,391 downwards.
TGAACGTGCCCCTGACTGCGATTGAGTCCTTCGCGGTGTCAAAGGAGAAAGAACTCTTTGAGGGTCAATTCTTTGTAGGCGGGGCGGAGCCTACGCATGAATTTTCGGATAACTACAAGAAAAAATATGGAAGGGAGCAGACAATCGGCGCGCCTAACTCTTATGACATAGTTAAGCTTATCATTACAGCCTCGGAAAACGTTAAGTCCGCGGTAAAACCAACCCCTGATCAGATAGCTGCCGAGTTAAAGAAGATAAGCAATTTCAAGGGCGCCCTCGGTAGGCTTAACGTGAAGGAAAGCGGCAGGGTCTCTTCCCCGCCCACACTCCAGATGATCAAGGACGGTAAGGTAGTTCATATAACGGAGTAAATTGGACATTATTCCTCAAATTGTAATGAATACGATTATTGCCGGGGCGGTCTATACAATGATCGCCCTCGGCTTTAATCTGATTTATCGCGTCACGAAGTTTTTCAACATAGCGCACGGGGCCTTCATAGTAACCGGCGGATATGTTGTTTTTTTTCTGCATAAAGCGCTGCGCCTGGGCCTCATGACAAGCGTAATCCTGAGCATGCTCTCTGTCGGGGCGCTGGGTATGCTTGTTGACAAGGCCGTTTTTTCCACCCTGAGAAAGAAACAGGCATCGAGCCTGACAATGCTTGTGGCGTCTCTGGGAATTCTCTGGGCCCTTCAGTCGCTCATTGCTCTGACATTCGGGACCGAATTTCAGCGGCTATCGGGAAAGGGTGAAATCGCAGCGACTTTTAATGTCTTGGGGGCGATGATCACTGATGTTCAGGTCATAACCATTATAGCGGGCTTTTCTGTAATGATCGGCCTTGTCATGATGGTAAACATGACAAGGTTCGGAAAAGCGATAATGGCCGTGGGCGATGACGATGAGGTGGCAAAAATCATAGGGATAGATACGGAGCGAATTATCGGGTATGTATTTTTTATCGGTTCTGCGGCCGCGTGTCTCGGGGGGACATTAATTGGTTTCGATATAGGCCTTATACCGACTATGGGGGTCCTCCTGCTTCTGAAGGGAGTGACGGCTTCAATAATCGGCGGTGTGGGAAACATATACGGAGGGGTCCTGGGGGCCTATATGCTCGGTCTGGCTGAAAATATCGGGGTATTGACCCTGTCAAGCGGGTGGAAGGACGCAACCGCGTTCGGACTTCTGATTATCTTTCTGGTATTCAGACCGCGGGGGATTATGAACAATTAGAACCTGTCTCAAAATAGGTCCCCATATAAAAATGTCATTCCCGCAAGCGAAGCGCGTCGGGAATCTACCTAAAAACAAAGTAAGATTCCGGACAAGCCGGAATGACAGTCTGCAAGACAATGTTCTGTTTTTGATTTTGAGATAGGTTCTAGTTTCAGCCGCTTGAGCGGCTTGAGCAGTTCCAACGGTTCAAGCGGTTCAAACAGCTCAAACGGTTGAAACGGATATTTAAACTATGGACTATATAATTCACATTGCGGTTTACTTCATGATCTTCTCAATAGCGGGTATGAGTCTGAACCTGCTTGTGGGATACACCGGCCTGTTTTCGATTACCCACGCCTCGTTTTATGGTATCGGCGCATATACGACCGCCCTTCTTCTGACAAAACTCGGCGTCAATTTTTTCTCTTCGGTAATGTTGGGAACGTTGATGTCCATGCTGATCAGCGTGCTTATCGGACTGGTATTAAGCAGGTTCAGTGACGACTATTACGCGATAGCATCTCTCGGTTTCAGTGCAATCTTTTTTTCCGTGCTCCTTAACTGGCAGGGACTGACAGGAGGGGGGCAGGGAGTTTTTGGAATAAAAAGGCCGTCTATATTTGATTATGTTTTTCTGACAAACTCTGGATTTCTCATACTGGCGACTATATTTTTACTGGTCATCTTTTTCATATGCAGGTTTATCGTTCAAACCTCTTTTGGGAGAGCGCTCCAGGCGATCCGTGAAGACGAAAAGGCCCTGGAGATATACGGATACAATACGTCACGTTTCAAACTGATCGTCTTTGTGACAGGTTCGATGATGTCGGCTGTTGCGGGCTCGCTTTACGCAACGTATATAGGATACATTGATCCGTCCGTGTCCGGTATAAATGAATCCATTTTCATGTTCGTAATCGTCATCCTCGGCGGTCCCGGCAACCTTTATGGTCCGCTTTCAGGGGCCCTCGTCTTGCTGCTGCTCCCTGAGGCGCTCCGCTTCGTGGGACTTCCATTGCTCGTGGCCGCCAAGATACAGGAATTAATTTACGGAAGCAGTCTGACCCTGCTCATGCTGTTCAGGCCCCAGGGATTGATTGGCAAATACAAATTATGATCGATCAGCCCGGGCACTAACCGCGGGACATAACCTGAACGGTAAATGTG
>JBFLYJ010000040.1:0-13349 GCA_040756635.1 Nitrospirota bacterium | reverse complement strand
AAGGGGCCGGTGTTTGACTATTGGTCGGTCATGAATCTGAAGGAGGCCATTTAAGCATGCCGCCTGAAAAATATCTCGGGGTCACTGTACACAGACCAAAAGCGGCTTTTTTTGAATTCACCGCCTGCGAGGGCTGCCAGCTCCAGATACTGAATAATGAAGCGACCCTGCTGGATTTCCTTTCACTGCTTGAAGTGGTGGCCTTTCGGGAGGCAATGACGGAGCGCTCTGATGATTATGAAATAGCCTTTGTCGAAGGGAGCATAACCAGCGCGGACGAGGCGAAGCGGCTGAAAGAGATCCGCAGGAGGGCAAAGGCCCTTGTGGCCATGGGAAGCTGCGCCTGCTTTGGAGGAGTGAACCAGCTGAAAAACCGTTTTCATGATCCGAAGTGGGTCAGGGAACAGGTATACGGAAAATTCCCTGTCGAGTCTTTGGATGCAAGGCCCATTGAGGACTTTGTGAAAGTAGACCTCAAAATTTACGGATGCCCGATAAGAAAGGAAGAGGTCGAGAAGCTAGTGACAAAACTCGTTCTGGGCAGGTCGATCAGCTATCCTAAATTCCCCGTCTGCCTGGAGTGCATGGCCAATGAAAATATATGCCTCTATAAATTAGGGGAGCCCTGTCTCGGGCCGGTCACGCGGGGCGGGTGTGATGCGTGGTGTCCGGGGAGCAGGTGCGGGTGCTGGGGCTGCCGGGGTCCTGCCGAAGCGGCAAACGTGGAACAGATCATCAGCATAATGGATGAACACAAGTTTTCGGCTGAAACGATAATCGACCGGCTTGAGTGCTTCGGGGGCTTCAGAGAATTTGCTGAGGCCCTGAAAAAGAGGACCGCGAAATCAAAGACAAAGAAGAAGAGGTCCGCCAAATGAAAATCTCATGCAACATAAATGTCCATCACCTGAGCCGGGTCGAGGGACACGGTAATATACATATCAAGATCAGAGGAGGCAGCGTCGAGAAGGCCCAGTGGGAGGTCGTGGAGACCCCGCGCTTTTTTGAGGCCATGCTCGTGGACAAGAAATGGGACAACGCCCCCTGGATCTGCGGCAGGATATGCGGCATATGCTCCATCGGCCATACTCTTGCGAGCATACGGGCCGTTGAGAATGCCTTCGGGATTGTACCCTCTGAACAGACGAGAAAACTGAGATTGCTGCTGAAGCATATGGAGACCCTCCAGAGTCATGTGCTTCACCTCTATTTTCTCGCGGCGCCGGATTTCCTCGGCAAAGGGAGCGTGTTCCCGCTGATCAAATCCCATCCCGATGTCGTTGCCAGGGCGGCGCGGCTTAAGCTCCTCGCGAACGACGCCTGCGACATCATAGGCGGGCGGAGACTGCATCCGACGCGCACGGTTGTCGGCGGTTTTACCATGCTTCCGGACAAGTGCCAGCTTGAGTCGCTGAAGAGGCGGCTTGAAGAATCGGTGACGGACCTGCGTCTGACCGCGGAACTTTTCAGGTCATTCCCTGTACCTGATTTTGCGCGGGAGACGGAATTCGTTTCGCTCAGGGGCAATGGCGAATATCCTTTTATCGGCGGCGACCTTGTCTCGACCGACGGTGTCAGGATGAAAGAGCACGATTATAAGAAGATGACAAACGAGTATACAGTGGAAAATTCCACGGCAAAGTGGGCCCGCCTTTCGAGAGAATCGTTCGCCGTGGGTGCGCTTGCGCGGCTCAATAATAATTTTGCGTTTCTCCATCCCGCGGCCAGAGAGCTTTCGGAGAGCTTCGGCCTGCGCCCGGTAAACCACAATCCGTTTATGAATAACATCGCCCAGCTCGTGGAATGCGTGCATGTCACTCTCGAGTCCATTGCCATGATAAGCGAGCTGCTGGACAATGAATGGGATGAACCCAGACAGGCCGTAAAACATAAAAAGGGCAAAGGGGTTGCCGCCGTAGAAGTGCCGAGGGGGATACTGTATCACAGCTACGAATTTAACAGTGCCGGAAAGATCGTAAGGTCCGACTGCGTGATCCCCACCGGCCAGAACCACGCCAATATCCAGCATGACCCGACCGCATTGGCCTCGCAGTCCGCCGCAGACGGATTAAAGGATTCGGAGATTGAGCTGCTTGCTGAAATGCTCGTCCGCTCATATGACCCGTGCATATCCTGTTCTGTGCATTAGTTCCCCCTCTCACATTCATCATCTCTTGACATCCGCTTTTTATATGAGTATTATCTTAGCCATTCCATTATGGCATGTATTGAGTCGCGGGACAAAACAGGACATAAAAATGAAGTCAATATCTTTAAAGGTTAGAAGTGAAATGCCGATAAGAACTCATCCTGAAGCGTTAGGAGGAGGACAGAAGATGTCACAGTCAACACGTAACAACAAGACTGCCTTGGTGGATAAGAAGATTGAAGAATTCTGCCAGAGTTCGGCAACTCTGCTGGAGAGTATCCATACCAAATACGGCTGCGCTGAAAAAGGGATTCCGCCGAAGAAAGGCAAAAGAAGGAGAGAAAAAGAAATAAAGGTAGAGGAGATCGAAGAAGTTATAGAAGAATTCCCCGAAGATGAATAAAATATAATTGCCTTATATGCCGGCTTACCCGGGGGTGCGCATGACCCCCGGCCGTAAATGGCTTGTTTTGTTTAAACCGCTGTTGCTGTTTCCATCCGACTGATTATAAATTCCGATGTCCTGATTATAAAAGGGGGGATTACGCGCTTAATCCAGCGCGAGGATCATCCATTTATGGTCATGGGTCAGCTGCAGGTATAAGTTTTCAGGGCGGCTCAGCAGGTCCGGGTTTTCATCAAGCATTTCGATTTCCTTGCTGGACAGTGCCCTGGAGAAAGATATCGGGTGATTATTGTCTTTCAGGGACTGGGCATAAAAGAATTCATTCCCTTTAAACGCGATAAAATCTTCCTCGTTAATGCGTATCAGGTTCTTTTCGTTTATCATAACAGTGGAGTTAGAGCAATCAACATGCCAGCACAAAAACCAGGAGAACGGCAATTAAAAAAAACAAGCGGTTATAGGGAGTTTGTAAAAAATCTTCCGGGCTTTTGGAGAGTAAGCAGGGCATATCACCGTTTCCGGCTGGTTATATAACCGGTTGCGGACCATTATTATTGTAGGGAAATTCATATTCGTAAATTAAGCCCCCCCATCTTGACAGTGAACAATCGTTCACCTATAATACAGGTATGAAAAGGGAACAGAGAGAAGAGACGTTAAAATCCAGGGTCAGGGAGATATCGCGGTTCTACTATCAGAAAGGCAGGATGCCGAGCTTTGCCGAGATCGGAGAAATGCTGGGGCTTAAATCCAAAAACGCGGTCTTCAAGCTGGTCAGGAAGCTTGAAGAGCTGAAAGTGCTTGAACGGGATGAAAAGGGCAGGCTCACGCCGGGGTCCATAAAATTCCCTGTAAAAATGCTGGGCACTGTTGAGGCCGGGTTCCCCAGTCCGGCCGAAGAGGAACTGGTGGACACCATGTCCCTCGATGACCTTCTTATACAAAACCACGAGGCTACCTTCCTGCTCAGGGTGTCCGGGGACTCCATGATAGAGGCCGGGATCATGCCGGGAGACATGGTTATCGTAAACAAAGGGCAGCCCCCCAAAAGCGGTGACATCGTCATTGCGGAAGTCGACGGCGAGTGGACAATGAAATATCTGAGGAAAAGGGGAGATGCCGTGACCCTTATCCCCGCAAATGCCAAGTACAAACCTATTAAACCCAAAAATGAACTCAAGATCGCCGGGGTGGTGACGGCAGTGGTGAGGAAGTATCAGTAACGTTATGGAGCAGCCCCTCACCATACGCTCCTGGCCGCAGGCCGTCCTTCATGTGGACGCAGACGCCTTCTTCGCGTCCTGCGAGCAGGCCATCCACCCTGAACTCAGGGGAAAACCTGTTATCACCGGAAAGGAGCGCGGGATAGTCGCGGCTGCCAGTTATGAGGCAAAGGCGCGGGGGGTCAAACGGGGCATGGGATATATCGACGTAAAAAAAATATGCCCTGATGCGATCATAGTCCCTTCCGATTATGAGACCTACAGCCTGTTCTCGGTCCGCATGTTTGAGATACTCAGGCGCTTTTCCCCTCATGTTGAGGAGTACTCCATAGATGAAGCATTTGTCGACCTTACAGGATTGAGGCGGACCTTCCACTGCTCTTACGGCGAGATCGGGGCACAGATCCAGGAAACAATTGAAAAGGAACTCGGCATTACCGTCTCTGTTGGGGTAAGCCTCTCAAAGGTCCTCGCGAAGGTAGGGTCAAAACACAATAAGCCGCACGGCCTGACCGTAATTCCAGGCAAGGATATTCATCTCTATCTTGATAAACTCCCTGTAGATAAAATCTGGGGGATCGGGGCCAATACATCAGCTTTCCTCAATAAGCTCGGGATAAGGACCGCCCTGGAATTTGCGAGGCGGGACGAGGAGTTTATAAAAAAGCACCTCTCCAAACCTTACCAGGAGATCTGGTGCGAGCTCAACGGTATGAGCGTCTACCCTGTTATGACTGAATCGAAGACCGGCTATCAGTCCATAAGCAAGACAAAGACGTTTACCCCTCCATCCGATGACCGGACGTTTGTCTTTGCCCAGCTTTCCAAAAACCTGGAGAACGCCTGCATAAAGGCAAGACGCCACAAGCTTGCGGCAACAAGGCTCATTATCTTTCTCAGGAAAAAGGACTTCAGGGACATAGGGGTCGAGCTTAAACTGAGCCGCCCTACCGCCTATCCCGCTGAACTGTTTGAAGCATTAAAGGAAGGGTTTGCCCAGATTTATCAATCAGCTATTCCCTACCGCCTGACAGGCGTTGTCCTCTCCGGCCTGACGCCTGAAGACAGGGTGCAGTTCACCCTCTTTGACGATACTGCCAGAATAGAAAAGATGGCCCGGATTTACCACTCCGTGGATGAGCTGTCGACACGGTTCGGCAAGCACACCATCCAGCACGCCTCAAGCCTGCCCGCGAAATCGCAGGGACAGCATGAGGGACAGAGGGGCGATATCCCTGCAAGAAGGTCTGATTTGTTTAAGGGTGAGAACAGAAGACAGAGACTGGGACTGCCCATGCTGTATATGAAGGTTTGACCCCAAGCCCTCCCGCGTATTCAGGGTCAAGCGCAACTTGAGGCCTGGATATCCCCATCTAATATCGCGAAGAACACCATCGGGGGAAGAGAGACTAATTAAGCCACTTAAGGATTGAGAGATCAGGGCCGATATTTTAAGAAGAGCGGCCGATGCGTTAATGCTCGAATTGATTTATGCATTTGATGGCTTTCATGCCGTTATCAGTCTCTGGAGGTAAGGCAGAATGTTTATTAATAAGTTGAAGATAACTCATAAGGTTGTGGTTATTGTCACTGTAGGGATCATCATATCCGTATCTTTTGCTTTTCTGAATATGGTAATGGGTAACAAACAGATAGATACGCTTGAGAACATCTATACTGGGAATGTTACTCCACTGGACAATCTGCGAAAAATACAATTGGGCTTCAGAGAGATCGAATTCTATATGACCGGAGCTATGGCGGATGTGGTGACGCCCGTAGGGGCGGGCAAGCATCTTCAGCAGCAGGTAAAGGACATAGAAAGACTATGGGGGGAGGTAAGAGAAACATTATCGGATACCGAATCTAAGGAAGCTTTCGAAAGAGGGTTTACGGGTTTCAAGGGCACCGCAGGGAAACTGCTGCCGATATATATGCAGGGAGAAGTTGAGAAAGTTGAAGGCATGTATGACGAATGGCTGGACAACAAGCCACTCATATTCAAGAGCATAGATAAGTTGGCTGAAAACCAGAAGACCGCGGTAAAGGATTATTATGAGGGAAGCAAAAAACTTATTATTAAATTAAACGAGAGCAGTGCCGCTGTTTCCGCAATAGTTCTTTTCGCTTTTGTGGCCTTTGCGGTATTTACCGTCCGCTCCATAAAAAAACCTATCAATGTTATTGTCAACGCGGCTGAACAGGTGGCCGGAGGGGATCTTTCACAGTCTATACATGTCGATAGTGAGGATGAGATCGGAAGCATGGCCGCCAGATTAAACGGTATGATCGGGAATTTCAGGGACGCCTTCCGCAAGATAGTGCATTCCGTTAAAGACATGTCTGTTGACACGAAAGGACTTACGGCCATGTCAAAACAGCTTCTTGAGGGGGCGGAAGCCCAGCGCGTAAAAGGAGAACAGGTAGCAGTGGCCGCTAACGAGATGTCTCAAACAATCATGGATGTTGCCAGAAATATGTCAGAGGCGACGGAGGCAACAAAAGAATCATTTGATACTGCCGCGGCAGGCAAAGAAGTCGTTTCCGAGGCGGTACAGAGCATAGGTCAGCTTGCCGGCAGTGTAAGCGAGGCATCCATGACCATTGATGGTCTCGGAAAGCACCTGGATGACATTGATCTCATTGTCTCGGTCATTCAGGACATCGCTGATCAGACTAACCTCCTGGCCCTTAATGCCGCGATAGAGGCCGCCAGGTCCGGCGAGCACGGAAGGGGTTTTGCTGTTGTGGCCGATGAGGTCAGAAAACTCGCGGAGCGGACTGCAAAGGCAACTGATGAGATCGCCTCCAAAATAGCCGTCATCCAGAAAGAGAGCAAGGCATCAACTTCATTAATGGAAAAGGGGACTAAACTGGTTGATGAGTCAGTCGGAAAAGCGGAAAAGGCGGGCGAAGCGCTGCAGCTTATTGTGACCAGTTCGGATAAAGTCATGGATATCGTCCAGAGAGTGGCGGCTGCAACGGAGGAGCAGTCTTCTGCAGCAGAAGAGGTAAGCCAGACCATGGAACATATATCTTCGATAATCAATCATCACTGCGGGCTCGCGAGGGAAGTGGAGAAGGCTGCCTCAAATCTCTCGGCCCTTGCCAACGGTATACTTGGCCAGACCAATCACTTCAAGACCGGGGATGAGGATGCGTCCATCGAGCAAAAGCGTGAAAGTTCCAGGAGTAAAGAAAAGAGTGTAACTAATGATTACATTTGATGGATTCAAGATTTCAGATTTATTGCCGATATTAGTTGTATCGGGATAAGTGGGGTAGCTTTAATACTTATATGCTGCTGAAATGGATTGACTTATAAAATCCTATTTCATTTAATGAGGGGCTGACATGAAACAAGGTATGAATAAACGCAAATTGGCAAGCATTATGTCAGGAGTTAAGATCAGGGACAAGATACTTTTCCTGGCGATCGTAGGTATTACAGTTCTGGTCTTCTTTACCACCTGCGCGGTCATAATGGGCAAAAATCAGATAGCCGCTCTTGAAGGTATGTATATAAAAAATATTGTACCCCTTGACAAACTCAGGAAAATACAGCTTGTGTTCCGGGAGACGGAGTTCAGAATGGCTGGTGTCATGACGGACATGATTGACGGAACTGCTGCAGTAAACCATCTGAAGTCATCATTAAAAGAAGTGGATTCCCTGTGGGAAGAAGTAAAGCCTGTACTGGACACTGAAGAATTAATAGCCGAGAGAGACAAATTCGACAGAGGATACAACGGATACAAAGGCATGGCGGGCAACCTTGAACGGGCCTATATGACAGTGTTTAATCAGAAGGACACCGGGCCCCTGAAAGATGTTTATGATGAATGGCTTGATTACAAGTCGCTGATATTTAAATCCATTGATAAGATGGTGGAGATACAGGAATCGTTTGCAAGTGAGAGTTTTATGGACAGAAAGAAATTGATAACGCAGGTGATATCCATTGTAATAATCGGTTCAATCGGCATGATTGCGCTGTTCGCGGTAACGTCTATCCTTACAATACGCTCAATAGTCGGTCCCATAAAGACCGTCGTGGAGTCGGCAAAAGACGTTGCTAAAGGCGACCTTACCTGTACCATTGATTTAAACAGTAAAGATGAGATGGGGGTCATGGCGGGTGAGCTGAACACCATGCTGACAAAACTGAACAAGGCGTTTTCAGCCATAACACACGAGGCTGAACGTATTTTCAAGAATGCCGAAGGTCTCTCAGAGGTTTCCGAGTATCTGCTTACCGGAACAAATGAACAGAAAGTGCAGGTCGAGCAGATTGCAACGGCAACGAATGAAATGTCACAGACCATTATCGAGATGTCAAGAAATGCCTCGGACGCATCGGAAGTTACAAGACAGTCCTTTGATTCGGCCACAAAAGGCAGAGAGGTCAGCGAGCAGACGAAGGCCAGCATTTCAAAGCTCGTCAGCAGTGTGACCGAGGCATCGGAAGCCATAGCGGTCCTTGGCAAAAGTTCGGAAGAGATCGGCGAGATAGTATCTGTCATCAAGGACATTGCCGACCAGACGAACCTCCTTGCGCTCAACGCGGCGATAGAGGCGGCAAGGGCCGGTGATCACGGCAGAGGATTCGCAGTGGTTGCAGATGAAGTAAAAAAGCTTGCGGAGAGGACCAGCAAGGCCACTGAGGAAATAGCCGGGAAGATTATGGCAAACCAGAAAGAAACCAAGGAAGTGATAATGAGCATGAAACAGAGCAGGGCGGTGGCCGATGAGGCGATCGCCACCACGTCAGATGCAGGAGACGCCCTTCAGAAGATCGTTGAAAGTTCAGAGAACGCGATGGACATGGTCCATAGAATAGCTGCCGCCACGGAGGAACAGTCGGCGGCCGCTGAAGAAGTGAGTCAGACAATGGAAAACACCTCAGGCGTCATTAACAGTACGTATGTCCTTTCCGAGAACGTGAAAAAGGTCTCGGATGAATTGGCCATGGTCGCGGCCGCGTTAAAACAGCAGATGGAGGGTTTCAGGACAAGTGCGAATTTGACCCTGAATACCGATGTAGTATCCGCGCTGATGGACATGGAGACCTCAACCGATACCAGCACGGCCGATGAGACCCGGGCATAAATTAGTTCCTTAATAAGTTCGTACCATCTGACAGACGGGGGAGGTGGAAGATAGAGATTAAAGATTTTATCAATTATGCCGATGTATTTAATAGTCTCTGAATAGACTATAAGGTCAAAATTTGAGGAGGGAACAAATGAAGAAGATATTGTCTGTATTAGTAGCACTGTCAATAATGCTGATAGCTGCGCATGCGCTGGCAACAGACACGCCGATGTCATACGAAGGGATCACCGTTGTTGACGCAGATTGGGTCAAGGCCAATATGGGGAAAGTTAAGGTTTATGACGCAAGGAAAAAAGGGGAATATGTTGAGAAACATATCCCAGGCGCCGTATCCGCTTATTACAACGACAAGAGCGATAAAAAGCTTGATTTCGATCCTGCACAGGACGAGTATGACCTGAAGAAGTATCCGGCGGATAAAAATGAGTCGATCGTAATTTACTGTAACGGTCCGCAATGCTGGAAATCATTCAAGTCGGCAATTATGCTTGTAAAAGCAGGATATAAAAAAGTTCACTGGCTCAGAGACGGGTTCCCGGGCTGGGTAGACAAGGGATATCCGACTGAATAAATAAAGTCGGAACAGGGAGCATGGTTAAGAAGGGGACCTCGGTCCCCTTCTTACTTTTATTTTCATCCCGCCTTTGATTATGATCCGCCTGCATGCAATACATGGTACAATAAGTTCGACTTATCTGAGTTATATCAGACTCATATAAAGATACAGCTGTTAATCAGGTATCTGGTCTGCCGTCATCGTGATTATCAATAAAAGAAAAACCGGGTTGTTTCTAATTTCGAGCATCCTCACTGCTTGTTCATTCCTTGTATCGGCAGAGGCCCAGTATAAAGAGACACGGCAAAGTCCCCTATCATCTTCAGAACATAACTGGACCGTCCTATCATATACATACAGCATTGTGAACACATTTCCGCATGATAAAACGTCATTCACTCAGGGACTGGTCTTTGATGATGGTGTATTATTTGAAGGGACAGGGATTAATGGTTCGTCATCATTAAGCAGGATAAAACTGGAGACCGGAGAAGTACTGAAGAGGCTAAAACTCCCCTCCCGTTATTTCGGAGAGGGCATAACCGTATTTGGCAATAAATTGATTCAGCTTACCTGGAGGTCCAATACGGGATTTGTCTACGACAAAAGGCAGTTCAAATTACTCGGGAAATTTAATTATAAAAATGAGGGATGGGGCATTACTCATGACGGCAGGAGATTAATCATGAGTGACGGTACCTCAAATCTGTATTTTCTGGACCCTGAGACTTATAAAATCTCAGGACAGATACAGGTCACGGAAAATGATCGACCGGTGACAAGACTGAATGAACTGGAGTATATTCGGGGGAATATCTATGCCAATATCTGGCAGACGGAACAAATTGTATTAATCGATCCTGACACAGGCCGTGTAAAAGGCAGGCTAGATCTGGGTATGCTGACAAAGCTTGCTGGAGGAGACAATACTATGAAAACACTGAATGGTATTGCTTATGATAAAGACACCGACAGACTTTTTGTTACCGGTAAATTATGGCCCAGTATATATGAAATTAAGATCGATTTTCCTGAAGGTCTTCATACACTGCCCAGTGAGAAATAATTTAAGAAACGAGGCCCATAATATGGCAGGTGACCGGGGCGTCGGCCCCTTGCCAAGATGATCAACGCCAGAACTGATAACTTCTAAGGTCGCTGACAAACTGCGTATAATTGTCAAAATTGCTCAGTAATTCAACGCCTACGCCGTCATAGTAGCCGTTTGTCTTTATCAGCCGGCGGATGGTCACCGGGAGGTGTATTATGTCTTCCTTTAAAGGGACACATATGACGAACTCCACACTGAGGGGGAAGACCAACTTCTGAGACCTGAAATAGATACCCTTCTCTGAGATATTTGTAATTGTTCCGAAGTACTCTCTGTTAAAACAGTGGAATTCAATAATAGTAGGTATTCTTTCAAAGGCCCTTTTTTCTACAAATGATTTTGCATTACGGCCTGCAATGTGCCCGTGGTAACGCATGTTCGCTGAACCGTTAATGGAGGGACTGGTGCTGTCTATTTTATTTAAGTGGAGATATGGCATGACTTAAGGATAATCCTTACTTGATATGCGTACTCTTACTAATAGTTAAGCACAGACAAAACTAATCGTCAAGAACAAAGTTAATATAATGCGTCATAGTGTATATGAATTTTATTCTGGTATCTATCATGGGGAAAAGGGGTAAGGACTAAGATTTGTGTTTATTTTATTAGATGATAGTATTGATCAGGAGCAGACGGATTTTACAACTTTATCCCCATCTCGATCTGCCTGGTCTTCAGGGTTTTAATTTTGTCCCGTAATTCAGCGGCCTTTTCGAAATCGAGCTTGTCTGCCGCGGCCTTCATAGCCTCTTCCAGATTCCGAATGGTCTGTTCATCGGCGTATTCAGCCTTTTCTTCCGCTACAGCAGGCACTGTCCAGTAGTCGGCTTCATAAACTGAGCTTAATATACTCGTTATCTCTTTCTTTATGGATGTCGGGGTTATATTATTAATGATGTTATAATTTTCCTGAATTTCACGTCTCCTGTGGGTTTCATCCATCGCGGTCTTCATTGATCCGGTGATTGAGTCGGCATAGAAGATGACCTTGCCGTTGACGTTCCTCGCGGCGCGTCCCGCGGTTTGAATAAGCGAGCGGCTGGACCTAAGGAAACCTTCCTTGTCAGCGTCGAAGATCGCGACAAGCGACACCTCAGGGATGTCGAGACCCTCTCTCAACAAATTCACCCCGATCAGCACATCGAACTTGCCCATTCTCAGATCCCTCAGGATCTCCACCCGATCTAGGGTATGGATATCGGAATGAAGATACCTGGCCCTCACGCCGGCTTCCGTGTAATACTCGGTAATGTCTTCAGCCATCTTTTTTGTCAGGGTGGTAACGAGTATTCTCTCGCCGTGAGATGCCCTTTCACGGATTTCACCGAGAAGATCGTCGAGCTGTCCGGATACCGGCCTCAGGTCGATAAGCGGGTCTTTGAGCCCCGTAGGACGGACGATCTGTTCGATGATCCTCTTGCCGGATTTTGTAATTTCGTATTCGGCGGGGGTGGCTGACACATAAATCGCCTGATTCATCCGGTGTTCAAATTCATCAAATTTGAGAGGCCGGTTATCGAGTGCCGAGGGAAGCCTGAAACCGAAATCAATGAGCGTCTGCTTTCTCGACCTGTCACCCTCGTACATCCCCCTGATCTGCGGTACGGTCGCGTGGGATTCATCTATCACAAGCAGGAAATCCTCCGGGAAATAGTCTATAAGACAGGCTGCGGGTTCTCCCGGCGCCCGTCCGCCCAGGTGACGGGAATAATTTTCGATGCCGTGGCAGAAACCGAATTCCCTGAGCATCTCCAGGTCAAACCTTGTCTTCTGCTCAATCCTCCTGGCCTCCATTTCCTTCCCCTGCCCGAGAAAGAACATGATTCTCTCTTCAAGCTCTTTATTGATGGACGAGACCGCCTTTTCGATTCTCGGTCTCGGAGTTATCCAGTGGCTGTTGGGATATAATGAGATCCTGTTCAGCCGTCTCGATACCTTTCCGGAAAGAGAATCGAATTCATATAACGCGTCTATATCGTCTCCGAAGAATTCGACCCTGAGCGCGCTGTCTCCCGAGAAGGAAGGGTATATTTCCACAATATCGCCCCGCACACGGAACGTCCCCCTCTTGAAATCTTCACTGCGCTCGTACAGCATGTCTACGAGCCTTCTGAGAAACGCATCCCTTTCCGTCCGCATGCCTTCTTCGACAATAAGGTGCATCCCGATATAGTCCTCCGGCGCTCCGATACCGTAGATACACGATACAGAGGCTATGATGATCGTATCGTTTCTCTCAAGGACCGCGCGCGTCGCGGAATGTCTCAGCCTGTCGATGTCTTCGTTGATCATCGCGTCTTTTTCAATATATGTATCGGTTGTCGGGATATACGCCTCGGGCTGGTAATAATCGTAATAACTCACGAAATACTCCACGGCGTTTTCAGGGAAGAAGGTCCTGAATTCCCCGTACAGCTGTGCCGCGAGGGTCTTGTTGTGGGCGATGACGAGCGTCGGCTTGTTTACGTTGGCGATGACATTCGCGATCGTAAATGTCTTCCCTGAACCTGTGACCCCGAGCAGCACCTGGTGCTTTGCGTTACTGAGGACCCCCTCGGTCAATGCCTCTATGGCCTTAGGCTGGTCGCCTTTTGGACTGAAGTCCGAACTAAGCCTGAATCCCCCTGATGTCCTGTCCGAAGAATCTGTTTTCATTTTTATAATTCCATGAAATGAGTTGCTTTCCGCTTATTTTAGCATTTATCTGTACGGCAGTTAACCTGCTATATAAAAGACATGCCAGAATACCACGTGACTTGTCATAGGGATGAATGGCATACATTAAT
>JBFLYJ010000004.1:0-25263 GCA_040756635.1 Nitrospirota bacterium | reverse complement strand
CCATGTCCACTCCATCCACGGAAAGCGTCTCTATCGGAGAGGCGATGGCCTGGGCCCCGCCGATAATAATGGGGACCCGATAATGTTTAATCTGTTCTATTATGGACACCGCATAAGCAAAATCACTAGAAGTAACTGAAAGACCGATGAGTCCGGGCTTAAATGATCTGATAATATCGTTCAGTGAATTAGACACTGATTCCTTAGCTCTGCGGATGGGGGGAAGCTTCACCGGGACAAACTGCAGGACCTCCTCCATCCTTCCGGTCTGCCTGTTCAGTGCATTCGCTGCAGAGTCAAGCATGTCTTCACCGTACCGTGAGGTGTCGAAAAACATGACGTTATGACCGGCCGCTTTAAGGACAGCCGATATCATGCCTATGCCGACACTGACATAGCGTTGAGCGTATCTGTTCGGATGAATCAGCAATATATTCATATTCAAGCCTGTTCAGGACTCAACAGCGCCGACCTCGACTAAGCGGTCCGTGCTATTTGGGGACGGCATTATTTTGCTATCATTATCTTCCTCTGCACGTAACAGGCCGGACGTCGTTCTCACCCCCGTCCTTTCAAGTTCGTCAATAGTTCCGGAAATCGTATACTTATTTTCATAGCGAAGTCTCTTGATCCGTTTGATGATTTCAATGTCTCTCGTGCAATAACGCCTCTGCCCTCCCGGAGTTTTTGCAGGTCTGATATAAAGGTAAAAATCCTTTTCCCAGAATCTTATGGTATGCGCGGGTACCCCGGTAAACCGACTCACTTCATGTATCGAAAAAGCTATTTTCATAATTCAGCCTCGTTGTTTCAGACAGCATATTCGACTGATCTGTCATCAAATTTAAAGATTACTTTAAGTTTAGAAAGCAATAATAATGCCAAGTTTCCGGTCCGGGGATGACATGGGAAAAATGAATAGCCGGTATGTATATTTAAGGCAGCTCCGCGTTAATGAATTTTATGTTATTGCTAATGGTCAGCCTCATTTTCTATTTATTTTAAAGGCGTATCATTATCGCGGAAGGCATCGCTGTGTCTTCGATATACCGGCATTCAATTCTGTTGCCCCCAAAAAGGCAAAAGGAATAATCATCCATGAAAAGACGATTATTCCTTTTCTAACGTCAAAGGCATGTTGCTCGTCAATATTTTGATTCCGGGCAGAGGGACCGGCCCGGGGCGTTTATATCCGGCTTGCCTCCTGCATCTCCTTCCACGAACCGCGAAGGATGTCCATGACCCTCTCCGCGTCACTCAGCGCGTCCATGCTGTTGTTTATCTCCGCTTTGATGAGGCTTTCAAGGACAAAGTCGTAGAGATTCCTGAGATTGACCGCTATCTCGCCTCCGTCCATGTTCAGGGAATTTGCAAGCTCCTTGACGATGGCTGTAGTCTTCTTTATGAAATGGGTCTTTCCCATAGTGTCTCCTACTTCCAGTTTTTCCTTTGCCTTTCCGATAAAATTAATCGCTCCGTCATAGAGCATGGTGACTATCTGCACCCTGTCTGCGACCTTCAACTCATTCTGCCGGTCCAAAGCTGCTGTCTGCATATACGCTTCCTCCTTTTTTTATATATTTATACTGATACGGTCTTTATTTTTATTAGCAGGAGAATGCAAGCTTTGTGCCTGCCGGACCGGAGACCGTTATTCCCTGCTATCACAAGGTAAATATGAAAACATAACGGGAAATCCCGGGAGGCTTTCATGGAAAGGTCTTCCCGGTGTGGAAATATTTTCCTGATTGCCGGCCGCGGTGCTTAAAGCATTTACATGACATACGTAGCACAGGGGGCCGCAATGTGCTTATTCATTCCGCTCATTAAGCCGATAATAATAATATGCGGGACCGAAACCTCATTAAATATTTTTTCATCCTCTCGTTTCTGACGGCAATATCGTTTCCCATATTAAATATTTACTATATCTTTCCTTCATTCAGCCAATTACTGGCGCAAAATACCGAGGACGAGGCAGTGCGTGTGGCAAGGAGATTATCTGAATTGGTTGTAGACGAAAGCAATAATTTAAAGACACCGGAGAGCTTTTATGAGTCTCTCAATAAGGCAAAAGAACATTATAATCTTGACAAGATCAAGCTCTTCTCGCGGCATGGAGAGATCATTTATTCTACGGACCCAAAAGATATAGGTGAAAGAAACAGACACGGCTATTTCAACGAAATAGTCTCAAAGGGCAATTCCTATTCCGTGATCGTGCAAAAGGAGTCCGAATCCCTTGAAGGCCAGTTAATGCATGCCGATGTCGTGGAAACATACGTGCCGATAATGGACAGAGACCGCTTTGTAGGCGCCTTTGAAATTTACTACGATATCACGAACAGAAATGAAATGATGGGAAAGACCGTCTCAAGTTCATCTGTCATATCGTTCGCACTCATGTTCGTTTTTTTTCTCGGAATGCTCATATTAATACTCAGGACCGACAAAAAGGAGATTCATGCCCAGACTACCGATAAACACAATTCCCCTTTTTACCTTTTAATAACGATCATTGTTTCGATATTCACTGCCGAGGCCGTGACGATGTTTTTCATATCTTATTTCCCCTCTCATTCCAGGATAAACCAGGCGCTGCTTGACGGTGCGCTTCTGACCATGACCGTATCGCCGGCTTTGTTCTTTTTCCTGTTCCGCCCCATGCAGATTCATATCGACAAACATAAACAGAATGAGAAAGAATTAATGGATGCCCAAAATGAATTGGTGGTTTTCAACACAGACCTGCACAAACAGATCGAGGAACGTAAAAAAGCGGAGACGCTGATACTCAAGTCCCAGCAGGAGTGGGAAGATACATTCAATGTTATTACCGACATGATAACCATACACGACAAGGATTTTAATATTATCAAGGCCAATAAGGCCGCCGGAAGAATCCTCGACATGCCTTTTTTAAATGACAAAAAGCTTAAATGCTACAAGTACTATCACGGGACGGATGCACCCCCGGAGGGATGCCCCAGCTGCGGTTGTCTGCATACTGGGAAACCTTCCGTTTTTGAGCTGTTTGAGCCCCACCTCAACAGGCATATAGAAATAAGGGCGATACCGCGGTTTGATGAAAACAACCGGATCAACGGGCTGATCCATGTCGTCAGGGACATTACGGACCGTCATAATCTGGAGGAAAGCCTGAGGAGCATTTCACTTACGGATGAACTCACGGGTCTGTATAACAGACGCGGTTTTTTTGCTATCGTCGAACAGCAGTTAAAAGTAATCAAGCGGCAGAAGACAAGGGCCTTCCTGCTTTATGCCGACCTGGACAATTTTAAACCGATAAACGACTCGTTCGGTCATCATGAAGGTGATTTGACGCTGATTGCCGCCGCCGGCATACTCAGGTCTACTTTCCGGGAGTCGGACATTATAGCACGTTTCGGCGGAGACGAGTTCGTCGTCTTTCCTATCGGAGATGATGAGGCCTACATCAACTTAATCGTTGATCGTCTCCAAAAAAATATTGATGCGTATAATCAGATGGAAGAACGGGGATACAAACTCTCCATGAGTATCGGCATAGCTCCCTACGACCCGGAATATGTTCATTCCATAGACATGCTGATCGTCGAAGCCGACAAAATAATGTATACGCAGAAGAAGCTGAAGCATTGACGCCGCTTAATTATTCTGGCCAATTTCTGACAGTGTGAGCTGTCGTTTTAACGCCTGGCAGACAGTTTCGATCACTCCGTCCCAGTCCCCGTGCCTGGACTGCCTGAATATTCTCATTGTCGGATACCAGGGAGTATCATCACGACCAAGCATCCATCGCCAGTCAGGGGCAAAAGGGATCAGCAGCCAGACCTTTTTTCCCATTGCACCGGCCAGGTGCGCGACCGCAGTATCGACTGAGATGACAAGATCAAGACTGTCGATGATCGCGGCAGTGTCGGAGAAGTCCTTCAGCTCCGGCCCCGCGTCGATAAGACCGGCGTCCCTGATTATTTCAAACGACAGAGGATCTGGCTTCTCTTTCTGGAGGCTTACAAAAGTCACTCCCGGTGTTTTAAGCAGTCGGGCGAATGATGATAATTTGATTGACCTGTTATGGTCGTCTTCGTGTCCGGGATTTCCGGCCCAGACTATACCTGCCGTGTATTTTTCCGATTTGATCTTATCACACCATTTCTGAATTGCCCCAGGACATGCCTTCAGGTAAGGTATTTCATGACCGACACGCAAGTCCGTCCCGCCAAGAACTCCCGGCAGGCTTAATAAAGGGACATTAATGTCAAACATTGGGAAAGCCTCTCCCGAAGATACGACCTGGTCCACTCCTTTTATACCGTTAAACAGTCCTGTCAAAGGAGCGTGACAATCAAGTATGAGTCGCCCCACTCTTTTGCGGGCCTCCGCGCAGTAGCGCACGAACTGGATGACATCCCCCATCCCCTGTTCCGCGTAAACAAACAGTGTCTTGTCCTTTTGGACCGAGCCGTCCCATACCGGCTGGGGGAATTTGCGTATCGGGATGTCAGGCATTTTAAGCCGCCATTCATATTCCTTCATGCCCTCGTCATAATCTCCCGACAACAGCAGCGCGAGCGCCAGGTTCCAGTGTACCTCTGCTGTATCAGGTGCAAACCCGACGGCCTTTCGAAGATAAATGATTGCCTCTCGAAGCTGTCCAAGGGACTTTAGTGAACTGCCGAGATTCATATGAGCATATACATGATCAGGTTTTAATTTTATCGCACTCTTGAAGCTGTCGCATGCGGCTTTATATCTTTCACTCTTCTGCAGCGCGGTCCCGAGATTATAGTGTAATTCCGCTGAGGCAGGCATAAGCGACACTGCTCTCAAATATTCTTCTACCGCCCTCTCTTTGTCCCCCCAGCAGAGATATGCGGACGCGAGGTTGGAAATGGCCTCGGCTGATAACGGCAATAAAGATACGGCGCGCTGATGACACTCAACGGCCTCTTTATGCTTTTCAAGCCGTTTTAATACATTGCCAAGGGAACTATATGCAACAGCATTGTCGGGCCTGAGCTTTATCACAGCGCGCAGGGTCTCTTCCGCGTCGCGCATGTCACCGGACCGGACCTGTGACAGACCGATCTCAAGCAGGGTGTCGGCATCGGCGGGGACAGGCCTGCTCATCCGTATGTGACTGCTCTTTAACTGGTTCAGATATTTCCCGCATGCCGCGGTCAAATCAGAAGACGGCAGACCCTGCAGAAAGGGCCATGTCTTAGCGGTCTCCGCATCTGTCTGCCTGCTCTTCATTCTCCCTGATTCTATCTCATGCAATAAATGCTCGATATACTCAACACCGATTAATGAGCGCGGATTAATTGTATGGACCTCACTGCCGCTTTTTCGGGAACGCAGTTTTTTTTCCAGTTCATCAGCGGCAATTATACCCTCAGGAATAAACTTAAGCCCTCCTTCTATTTGGTACAAACGTCTCCCCCTGCCTTTTAGCTCGGCACACTTGTACTGCATGAAACGGGCGCCGTGATAATACAGGGACTGTGTCGTCACGAGACGTCCATCAGAGGCCGACAGGGTGAAGCATGACGCCATATCGTTTACCCTGGCGTCACTGTCATATTTATATTCGGTCCGGTACGTGTAGCGGTCTTCCGTCCAGCAGAAATCCATTCCCAGGAAATACATCTCATCAAAGCCCATATAATCGGCCAGAAGCAGCATGACCTCGGAGACTGATGAAGTGGGTTCGTCTATCACCGGCAATTGCGCCTCCATCCATAACTTTTCATGCGCCTGCCCGCATTTGAAATGAAACAGGAACGTCTTCTCTCGCTTCCAGTCCAGGGTCCCCGGATCTGAGCTTGTCTCGGCAAAAAAGGCGTCAAAGTCATCAGCGCATTCAGATGTGAAAGGAGACATGTCCTTGGGGTCTGCAGAGACTATGTAGTTGACCCGTATTCCATTTTTTTGCAGATAGCGGGCAGACTGGAGGGACGCGAACACGATCACGTCATCCGCACTCTTAAGGGCATCGACGCAATGTTTAAGGCTTGGCCCGGGATTGGCAAGGACCGCCCTCCTGCCTTCATATGCATTTTCAAATTGATCAATCGTGCCGAGGAACGGCAGGCGGACCATTGTTTCAAGTGAGCGGCGGCTCACGATGTTCGGTCCATAATTCCTGACGTTATAAATCCTTTCAAGGGTCCTGGCAGCCAGCCTGTGTTCCAGCCGGCAGAAGATATCATATCCGGGGTGTATTATCAGCCGCGGTCTTGATCCTTTGCCTGCCAGGCGCAGTGAGGCATTCTTGAATTCATGATACGCATGAACTACCACCACCTTCTCCTTCCATTCCCCGCCGCATACAGGAAACGACTTCTGCATGACCGGGAAAGGGTCCCAGATGATCATTCTCCTGAATCCGGCCTCATACAGCGCCCGCGGCAAGTATCCCAGACCCAGGCCGATGATTATTATCTGGTCGCAGCCGTCACGAAAAGTATTTTCAATAAGCCTGCGCGCGGTATCCTCGGCATGTTTGAGCGGGTCATACGAGCTGTATACGGCCCTGCCGCCCAGCAGTAGGGTCATGACCCCGGACCTGCTCTCCTTTATCTCCCACTCGAATTCCGAATAACCTTTATTATGACCTGTCGCAAAACCTTCTTCATTCATAATCGTACCGTTTGCAGTTATTGATCCGAATATACCCCTCGTTGACAAAGAGGGGTCAGGGGAGATTTATTTAATAGATTGTTTGTTTTCAAAATCCCCCCTCGCCCCCCTTTACAAAGGGGGGGCACTATCATGATCTACGGACCGTGAAACCTATTGCGGTATCAATTCTGCTCATCACGCGTTACGCACCGCGTGTTTCATACTGTTCAAAATCGCTGCGGCCCGTTTGTTTTCCGGGTCAAATATTATCACCTTTCTCAGCTCCTCTTCGGCCTTTTCCGGTTTGCCGAGCTGGACATAAGTCTCAGCGAGTGATGCCAGTACATCCAGGTCAGCAGGATGATAGGCAAGATATTCCTTTAATGATTGTTCCACCTCGTCAAATCTGTTCAATTCTTTCCCCATCCGGACAAGAGCGTCAAGGACATCTTTTCTGTCCGGATCTTTTTTGAAGTTGGCGCAGACTTTTGTGAAGCCTTTCTCCCTCTCTCCTGTTTCCCAGGTCTCCATTGCCTTGTTAAAGGAATCTCTTAGAGAGTCCTTTGGGGTCCTTCGCGATAGTACTTTATCAAAGACCGCCCTGAATTTTTCCGCGTTCTTTCCTGCGTCGAAATAAGTTTGGGCCCTGTCAAGCGACTTACTTCCCAGTTCCTCACGGAGCGTCCTGTCGGAAATCAGCCGTCTCATAGCTTCAGAGAGAGAAAGATGATCATTGGGCTGGACCAGTATCCCGGCGTCACCTACGACCTCCGGAATCGACCCTGAATAAGTGGAAATAACAGGCTTTCCGCAGGCCATGCTCTCTATGAGCACCATTCCGAACTGTTCCTGCCAGTTTTTGACCGGTATGCTTGGAAGGACAAATATGTCCGCAAGATTATGAATCTTGTGCATATCTTCATATGGTATATTTTCGATGATTGTCAAACTGTCAGATAATCCAATACAGGCCGCCCGTTCTTTTAACTGGTCCAGCTCCTTCCCGCTTCCGGCCATAATAAACCTCACCTGGAAAGCCAGCGATTCCCTGTGACGAATTATTCGGGCGGCTGCGTGAACAAAATCGTATATGCCTTTCTCCCATACCATCCTGCCGATGTAAAGGACAATTATTTCTCTATTATGAATACCGAGTTTCACACGATAATCATGCGCGAGCGATTTATCAGGTCTGAAACGGGACAGATCTATTCCCATCGGAATAACGTCAATTCTCTCTTCCTCCACGCCTTCAAGGACAAGCGCCTCTTTTGCCCTTTTCGTGACAGCTATAAAATGGTCTGCTCCGTATCTTACTGTTTCTTTTATTCGCTTCGCAGCATCATGTTCCTCAAAGTTAAAAGGGATGTTCTCCCATTCAAGACACACGACTTTACAACCGCTGATCTTTTTCGCCTGTACCGCCTGCTCCGAAAACTTATACGTTATGTCAGCTGAAAACACGAGGTCTTTGTCAGCGAGATGCGCTTCAAGCCCCTTCATTTCCATTAAAAGTCCCTGAGACTCGAATGGAAGCTGAACAACCGGAAGACCGATCCTGCTTATGTCGAAATATGTCTGCGTAGTTGTATAGGCCGTTATGTCATAGCAACCGGACAACGGTTCATAGTTCTGCATCTCCCACTTGTTCAGGCTGGCCCCGCGGACAATGGCTATTTTCTTCAGCACTTTTTCCCCCTCTTCATCATGACCGCTCCGGTCTTTGACTGTTTCACGGCCCTCAGCTCCTGACTTGCCGTTGTCCTGATCCGTCTGAATCTTTCTTTGCGCGTCCTCTTTTGCATCGTCGATTTTTACATATCTCAACTTGTTCTCACCCAGGTACTGCACAGTCAGCCCGTCTTCTCTCAGTTTCTCATGGTAATCAGACTGAATCTTATTACCCCATTGTTTTATGAAATGGTTTGTATTTCTCTCGCCGAAATCAAAACGACCTTCAGACACAGATTCATGGTGATAAAGAACGCTCCCGGGATTATAAATAATCTTGTGCCCCTTTTCCCTTGCCTTAAGACAAAAATCCACGTCTTCATAACCGTTTTTATAGCCTTCGTCTAACATACCAAGATCAAAAAAGACCTCTTTTCTGACCAGCATGCATGCCGCCGTCACGGCATTGAATTCCCTCATATGATTTACCGCGGGATGGTCCTTATCAAAACATCTGTATATGTGAGAGAGAAGCAGTCTGGAATCGCGGACATCAAAGACCACCCCCGCGTGCTGAATTGTATCGTCCGGGTAAAGGAGTTTGCTTCCCACGATCGCCGCCTCAGGCATCTCCCGCACGACCTTTACCATATTTTCGAGCCATCCTGGCTGGGGTACGGTATCGTTATTTAGAAAAACAATATAATCACCTTGGGCGGCCCTGGCCCCCTGGTTGCAGGCCGGGGCGAATCCGAGATTAGTGTCATTGCTCAATATTCTGACATCCCCTGAGAGTGATGCAAGATATTCTTTTGTCCCGTCTGTCGAACCGTTGTCAACTATAACTACCTCATAGGGTTCATACGCGGTGTTAGCCGCGACCGCCTCAAGACACTGCATGGTATATTTAATGTTATTGAAGACCGGAATGACTATCGAAACCCCGCCCCGAGCGGTGTTCTTTCCTTTCTTTATCGTCGAATAAGTTTCATACCACAGAGCGGCCTTTTGATTTATATCGTATCGCTTCAGGACATCTCTTCTCGCATTTTCAGCCATAACATTCCTGGTATCCTCTTCCTCTATCAACCTTTTCATGCAGTCATACCATGATTCGGCAGAGTTCCCGGCAAGCAGTCCGTTTACACCGTGGGTGATATCGCTGGAATATGGCCCTAAGTCCGAATAGATGCCGGGGAGGCCGCATGCGGAGTATTCAAGGTATTTGATGTTGCTCTTGCAGAGATTAAACTCATTTCGTGTCAGTGGAACAAGCACCGCGTCCACCGGCCTGGACTTCAGGAATTTGACGTAATTCCTGTAGTCCAGATAAAACCGTTTCTCCGTAATTATGTCCTTATCACCTTCCAGTTCAGAAATTACACATCCGAGCAGCTTGAATCTGACCCTGCCCGGATAATCGCGCAGTATCCTTCTGACTGCAGGAACAAGTAGTCTGAGATCATCATCATGCGTAGGTGTTCCGAATACTCCGAAGGTGATGATGCCGCCGGTTCTGTATTGTATTTTTTCATCACCCCACATTTCAGGATCGATGTAATTGGGAAGAACATATACGGACGGATTTAACTGCTGTAACTTCTGTCTGAGAAATTCGGTCGAAACCGTAACAGCGTCCGCTTTTTTTATGATATTTACAACAGCGTCTCTGCTGTTAGAGGCTAAATCATAAAACTGGTTGTACATCGGTACTTCTGTAAGAAGGTCGTCCAGATCATAGATTACAGGGACCCCTGATTTACCTGCCACAGCGATAATCTGTTCGGCAATGACCCGGTTATTGACCCTCTGCAGGATCACGGCGTCAAGGTCTTTTATTTCTCCCACATCGAAATCGGCCTCTTCATTTATATACAGCACCCTGGTATCAGCGAGACGACCGGTCTTTTCAAGCCATCGCAGAGGCGTCTTAATCCTGATAAATGGACAAGCACTTTCCGGAGGGTCATTGGTTATTACAAGTAACCTCATCCGGACCTCCTCCGCGCAGGCCGACTCCGCCGGCATGTTCTTCTTTGCCGTATATTCCTCAAGATATCCTGCGGAGTGGACATTGTCAAGGATCGATTTATAGAGAGGGAAAAGCACCGCCTCCTTAATGATCTGCCACATGGACTTGCCGCTGATTTCAATGCGGTCCAGTGCCTTTACGTCGATGCCGTCCAGCCCCTGAACAGCCGCTTTGTATGAATTGAGTGCATCGGGTGAAGCAGCGCGCACGAGCAGGTCCTCATTGACATTTACTGTGCCAATCTTGCGCTCCGCCTTTTTAATATCAAAGACATATCCCATGCGGCCTGCTTTGTACTGTCTCTCGCAGAAACTCTCAAGCGTCATGTGGTGCTTGTGAAAGGCCAGTGCCGACTCGTTGTATACGATGCGAAGCCCCTGTTCATGGAGGCGTATCCCCAGCTCTATGTCTTCATAGGCGGCAAATATAAAGTCATGGTCAAAAAGATAGGGCTGCTCTTTGAGGAGTGTTTTCTTTAATGATATGTTGCTCGTGTAAAAGAAGGCGGGCCCTGCGTCGTTACTGTCCTTGATAGTGGGAAAAGCGAACTGCTGGCCGCCGGGGCCTGTTATGTACTCCATAAACGGAGTGATCTCGAATTCCGGAGGCCATTCAATCAGACCGAGTACGGCCACCTTGCAGTCAGGGTTCATATTATGAGTATTCAGGTGCTCTTTAATAAAGTCAGGCGACACCATTATATCGTCTCCAATAAAAGCGACGATGTCGTTACTGGCAAGGTCCACCCCAAGGTTTCTCGCTCTTCCGGGACCGGCGTTCTTTTGATGGTAGTATCTTAAGGAAAACGGTGTATCGGCCCCCCTTATTTTCTCTGCGGTACCATCTGTCGACCCGTCATCCACAATGATGACCTCAAACATTGAGGCGTCTGCGGTCTGCCGCGAAAGGTGGTCGAGGCATTCAAGAAGCTGTTCCTTCCGGTTGTAAGTCGGGATTATGACTGACATCTTAAAACGTTCATCTATATTCTGTGTCTGAGACACTGTCCGGTCCTCTTCTGCGGATGTCTTCAGACAGCCTAGCCGTTCTCTAAGCTCATTAAGGTCAGCGGCCCAGACCAGAAGTTCGGTGTAGATGTCCTTTTCGATCTTTCTTAAATTGTACAGGTCAGCACCTGCATGTCCCTTCTGTATCAGCACATTCCCCATATTGAGGAACTTCAGACCGTAATAGAAGTCTTCCCTGCTCAGGTTGTCGGTGTGCATAACAAACTGGTGGCCGCCGTAGTCCTCCCAGTTTCTGGACTCAATCCATCCCTTCTCTTCAGCCTCTTTGTAAAGACGTGTACCGGGATAAGGGGTCATTATTGTGATACCCAGTGACTCAGGCCTCAGTTTCATCATCAGCTCAAATGTGTCGACAAATGATTTTTTCGTCTCTGCCGGGAATCCCTTTGAGAGGAGGAAATGGAGTTTTATACCCAGTGATTTAGCTTTTAGCCGAAGGTGTATCAGCTTTTCAACCGTCAGGCCCCTCTTGGCCTGCGACTCCATGACCTTCTGGTCGCCGGTCTCCACACCGATATTGATCCCGGCGCAGCCCGCGTTTCTCATCTTCTCCAGAAGTCCGTCATTAAGTCGGTCCACCCTGGTCTCACACCACCATTCAACCCGCAGTGAATTGGCTATGATAAGGTCGCATATTTTATGGATACGTTCCATGTTAAATGTAAATGTCGCGTCCCTGAAAAGGACCTTCTTTATGCCGAATTCCTTAACAAGCCTATCCATCTCCTGATATACACGTTCCGGCGACTGACTCCTCCAGACATTACCCTCAACCAGCGGATACGGACAGTAGTAGGAGCACGGGAAAGGGCATCCCCGGCTTGTCTGCATGGTCATTACAAGATTGCCCAAAAGCGGATAGGTGTATTTATCATATGGGAGGAGGTCCCACGCGGGAAAAGGCAGACTGTCGAGATCGCCTACCGGCGCGGCATCTTCATATACCAAGACCCCGTCTTTAAGAAAGGCAGTTCCCGCGACTGACCTGCCTTCAATGATCTCATGAATGTGCAGATCGCATTCAGCATGTATTATAAAATCTGCCCTGCTCTTTTCCAGTATCTCCTGAAGCACAGATTTGTCACGGACCATTGTCTTAACTATGATTTCTTTCGCCATATCATGAAGTCCGCAAATAAAGGCACAGTCGTTCTCAAGAGCAGGGAGCGATACAACTGCCATTACAACTTCATATTTACCTTGCCTCACCATCTGATAGACCGCGGCATCATCCGCCCGAAGCGCGTCGGCGTCGAGAATTGACACCCTGTGCCCTTCTGTCCTGAGTCTGGAAGCGAGTACCGCGAGGTCCAGCGGCGGAAGGATCATTGACTGGTTCCCGTCAAAACCCAGTCCTCCGGCCATACTCCTGCTGAGCGGTCTCTTAAAAAGAGAGGGGGTATTAATCAAACATATTCTGAGGCTGTTTTCTTTCATAGTATTTTCTCCCGCTGTGCGGCCCTTTCACGCTGCGATATAAGCATTAAACACTCCGGCGCTGTAATACCATTCCAGTGTATACGCGAGTCCCTTCGGCAGACTGAAGGTCTGGTAGTTTTCAATTTTGCCGAGGAGTTTATCATCGGTGTAAAATCTGTGGATATCCGGTTCATCACCTGACATGAAATAATTTATGTGCGCGTGCGCCTTTTTGAGCGCGGCAATGTCGCAGCTCCCTATCTCTTTTCTGACCGCCTCATCCACGTTTTTTTCGAGGCCGAGAAGTACCGCCAGTTCCCTGAACCACTCTTCAATGGTAACGGGCTGATGTCCTGTGAAGTTATATATCCCGTTCATTTCATCATCGTTTTCGAGTGAGAGAACAAACGCTCTGATCAGGTCGTCTATATATATCGGCTGCACTATTCTTCCTCCCATCAGCGGCAGTGAGGCAAGCAGGACATTCTTCTCTATAACTGCCTGGGACATCGCGTGAATAAAGGACAGACCGCCCACGCCATAGACATTACCGATCCTGGCTGACATCCCCCTGATTTTCCCCTCTTCGATATATTTACTTACAAGATTCTCTCCCTCAAGTTTGGAAAGTCCGTATTGAGAAACGGGCCTGCATTGCATTTCCTCATTGAGCGGGCTGAAGCTGTTTGAAGTCGTCCCCTGCGACTCGATACTGCTGGCGTAGACAAATTTTTTTACATCTCTTTCGACTGCCAGGTCCAGCATGTTCTTTGTACCGCCGATATTAATATCAAACATCTTCTTTCCCTCGGTGCCGGGATAAACCGCGAAGTGATACAAATAATCAATGTCCCGTATCTGTTCCACCAGATTGCTGTCCTCAACGGAACCCTGGACAACCCTTGCACCCCTGGAGGCCATATGTTTTGCCTTCGCGCTGTCGGTATTTCTTGTCACAACAGTGACCGAATATCCCTTTTCCATCAGACGGTACGCAAGCGCGGACCCGATAAATCCAGTACCGCCCGTAATCAAGACCTTCCCTTTACTGCTTTTTATTTTTGGGGAACAAACTCCGCTGTCCTCCCGGGGTCCGAGCAATTTTTCCCTGTAGTACTTATCCAGATTGCCTAACTGAATTTTGTGCTCCTTCAGGTCCTTCTCCATCTTTTCCATGTCCGCATTTTTGGGCTGTATATTATGTAACGTGTCAAGCCTCTCATCAACCTTATACTCTGTGGCCCGGTGCATAGCGAACCTCAAAAAATTATAGTCCACGCCTTTTATCTTGGGCTCGGTAGGATTCCTGGCATAGCTTTTATATGACTTTATGAGGGACAGGTCATGTTTTTCACAGTATTCATATAGTTCACTGCCGGGGTGCGGGGTAAAAAAAGCGGCGCTTGGATAGTCCGGTCTCGCCCATCTTATGAAGTCGATGGTTTTGAACACCTCTTCGGGAGTTTCGGTGGGAAGCCCCATCATGTAATTCGCAAAAACCCTGATCCCGTATTTCCTGCATATTTCAACCGCCTTTCTGTTCATTTCGACTGTGGTGCCCTTTTTAATGAAGTCCAGTACCCTCTGGCTCCCGCTTTCAAAGCCGATCATAAAACAGGAAAGGCCGCAGTCCGCCATGCGTTTGACAAGTCCTTCGTTGCGGACAATGAAATCCGAGCGCACCTGGCACGTGAACATCTGGTCAAATCCGTTGTCCCTGTAAGCATCGCAGAACCTCTCTATCCACGCCGGGTTAAAGGCAAAATAGTCATCATGCACCAGCAGGCTTCTGAAACGGTATCTTTCTCTTAGATATTTCAATTCGTCGATAACGCTTTCAACCGTTCTTATTCTCGCCTTGCCTCCGAAGACCGCCCTCTCGGCCGGTTGACAGAACGCGCATTTGTGAGGACAGCCGCGGCTCGCAATGATCGATACAAATGGCGACGGCATATGCGGAAGCCAGGGCAGATTCATCTCCCCTTTCTCAAATCCGAAAAGTTCACGGTCAGGATACGGCAGCGTGTTGATATCAGGTGAAATACCGTTTATGACACGCTCAGGACTGCCGCCTTTCTCCAGCGTGTCAAGGAGCTGAGAAAAACTGATTTCCCCCTCTCCCTTAATGATATGATCCACTTCTTTAATATTCACTACGTCATCAAAGGCGACAGTTGCGTGGACCCCGCCCAGGACTATGATGGAACCGGGCAGCGTCTTTTTTATCCTTTGAATGGTTTCAAGCGCATTGCCGAAGTCAACAGACATAGATGAGATACCAAAAATCCCCGCCCCCCTGGCTTTTATGTTATTCTCAAACTCATCCCATCCTGTAAGCCTCCTGAGGTCAATGGCGTCGATCTCATGGCCTGCAGCTCTCGCGCATGCCGCTATCTGGGCCAGCCCATGGGGGATAAATACCGCGTCACTGTTATTTGTCTTTCCAAAGCAGTTCCATCCACAATTGGTAATTCCCGGGAAAATCAAAGTAGCTTTCATTTTTTTACCTTGTGTATTCAAATAATAACGGCAATATGTCCCGATACAAGATCGGGTTAAAACAATAAAAGCAATTGTTCTGCCAGATGGACCCTGTGCCCTGAATTTGCTGACGCAAATAAGAAGGCCCCATGAAACTCACTGATTAAACAAGGGGTTTGGGCAAATTGTAGAGATAGAGGGATGAAACAACAGAACAGGATGACCCGCTTAACTTAAGGAATCATCTTTGTATTTTGTCAATATTATGACGTGAACACCTGTGAAGCAGGCCTGGTCTGACTTGCTGGCAGACTCAGGCCCCTACCCTTACACTGTCCGGCTGCTTTTGCTTGAAATTTTCCATCATCTCTTTCCAGCCGCTCTTCAGTGTTTCAATGACCCGTTCCGAGTCCTGTATTGCAGCAATATCATTATTGAGATTTGCGTAAAGGAGCCGACGAAGGACGTATTCATATAGGCTCCTGAGGTTTCTTGATATCTCTCCACCTTTTTCCATATCAAGTACGTTTGAAAGCTCACTTATTATCATTGTCGCTTTTGAAAAATGATAACCCTTTGATATGATATCACCGTTTTCGATCTTCCTCCTGGCGATCTTCATATGGTTTAGCGCGCCTTCATACAGCATGTAAACGATTTGTACCCTGTCCGTAGTGACAAGGACTGTCTTTTTGTACTGATTAATGTCCACCCGTTAGCCCCTCCTATGCCTTGGTTGAAAAATTGCTCAGGTAATTCCCGATAGAATTATAGTTGCCTACAAGTTTCTCCAGTGCAGTAAACTGTCTGACCATATCATTTTCCGCTTTATCAAGGCGAAATTCCATGTTCCTTATCGTGTTAGTGATACTTTTGATAATATCACTTAATCCGTCCTTTCTTAATGTTATCGCTCCGTCAACTATACTCGTGAGATCACCGATATAATCATAAATCTGTGTAGCGATCCCGTTTGTGCTGTCCTTGAACATATCCGCTATATCATCCAGGTTCGATCCCAGTTTCGTATCCAGAGTGGAACTGTTGACTGTAAGGTTTCCGGTTTTATAATCCGTGGTAATTCCGATCTCGGCTAGCATGCTCAGGCTGCCTGAAAGACCGGACACACTGCTTGTTACCAATTCCCTTATTCTGTTCTGAATGCTTCTGGCTGTTCCCTCTCCGGAAAGTATTCCACTTTCCCCTGATGCGGCATCATAGGCGGTATTTTCCTTCAGGAAGGTCATGACGTCATTATACGCGCTGACAAAATCATTTATCTGTTCCTTGATGGATTCATTGTCCGCCGCCACCGTAATAGTGGCTGGGGTAAGGGTCTTTTTAAGATTTATGGTCAGACCCGTTATCACGTCAGAGACAGAATTTGTGCTCCTTGAGATTGACAGATTGTCAACTGAAAAAGCAGCGTTCGCCGCTGTCTTATTTTGAGTAAATGTAGCAGAGCTGAAGTCCACAGTGCCGCCGGTCCCGTCCAGTGTCGTACCCGCGTCGATTGTTATGCTTTTGGTCGACCCGGTTTCATTCCCCGTTACTATCAAACGATAGTTTGTCCCGTCATTTACAACAGTAGCCGTTACCCCGGGGTTGCTTGTGTCATTATTAATAAGGTCTTTCAGACCGTCAAGCGTGGTCCCGTCTGCCACCGTCAGCGTTCTCTGCGTCCCTGCGTAAGTGAATTGAAAGGCCTTGTCGCTTCCGCTGCTGTTAATAATGTCTGAAGACGCCGTGAGTCCGGTTCCGTTATGCGCTTCTTTTTCCTCTGAAGCCAGTGTAGTAACGTTCACAGAGTAATTCCCGACGGAAGCTGTCCCGCTTGCTGTCGCATCCAGGACCGTTTCATCACTGACCGATGCGGTATTAACATAAAAGCTGTAAGAGTATTTCAGCTTATCAGCTGCACTTTTCAAAGATGATAGTTTTGTTGTAAGTTCGCTGTAGGAACTCATTCTGTCATTGTACGTTGATATCTTGTTCTCCAGTATCTTAACTGGCTGGCGCTTGACCTCCATTAATTTGGAGATCAGTTCATTGTAATCAATCCCGGTACTAAGACCACCAACACTAAAACTCGACATCTCATCCCTCCTTGTTTATGAGGAGACCTTTTAAATCTTTGGCGTTTCTCGAAAGCTCTACAAGCTCTTCCGGCGGTATTTGACGGATGACTTCTTCAGTTTCGCTGTCAATCACCTTAACAATCGTAATATTGAGTTCTTCTTCCACTTGAATATCAATTTTCCTATTGAACAGAACTGCTGCATCTTTTATCTTGCTGATTGCTTCCTGCGTATCGATCTGCGTCTCACTCGCATCATCTTCGGCTTTATATTTATCTTGCTGTTTGTCATCTGCCTTCTGAGCCTCTGAAAATCTGCGGCCTTTTACTTCAGCAGCCGGTATGCTTTCCAGATTCTTTTCTTTGACAATTCCGCTTATCATCTTAATAACTCCCTGCCCCCTAAGTTTTTAATCAATCATGGGCAAGGGCAATGTCCTTGCCCATGATTGTCAATCCATTACAAACCTTACGACAGTAACTGCAGTGCGTACTGCGGAATTGTGTTCGCCTGTGAAAGAACGGCAACTCCAGCCTGCAGTATTATCTGACTCCTGGTAAGGTTGGCTGTTTCAATCGCGAAATCAGCGTCTTTGATACGGGAGTTAGCTGCTGAGAGGTTCTCGGCCGCGATTTCAAGATTTGCAATCGTGCTGCCAAGCCTGTTCTGAACAGCGCCGAGGTTACCTCTCCTTGTGGACACAGTACTGATAGCGCTGTCAACAAGGGTCAGCATCGACTGTGCATTTGCGGCTGTGTCGATGCTCGATGCGGTACCGCTCAGTCCGAGAGCTGACGCGTCGATATCATTGAAAGACCCGCCGGTGACCGCAATTCTGTCATTGGAGGTGTTGTTGATACCGACCTGCAATGATACGCCGTTGGTGCTCAGGCTCCCGTTCAACAGTTTCAGTCCGTTAAACTCTGTTGTATCGGAAATCCTCGTAATTT
The DNA here is from genome assembly GCA_040756635.1 of Nitrospirota bacterium. Lineage (GTDB taxonomy): Bacteria > Nitrospirota > Thermodesulfovibrionia > UBA6902 > UBA6902 > UBA6902. The sequence goes on along the minus strand of JBFLYJ010000004.1, from coordinate 6,977 downwards.
CACTCTTGAGGTCCTGGAATTCCTGGTTCAGAGCCGATCTGTCTGAAGTTGACAGAATTCCGGTTGAAGACTGCTGAGAAAGCTCTCTCATCCTGGTGAGGATGTTATGGATTTCGTTCATGCCGCCTTCAGCGGTCTGCACGACGGAGATACCGTCCTGTGCGTTTCTGACCGCCTGATTCAAGCTTCTTACGTGAGCGGTCAATTTCATTGAAATCGCCATTCCAGCAGCATCGTCTTTTGCTGAATTGATCCGGAGACCTGAGGACAGTCTCTCAACTGATGCGCCTAAACTGTTCTGAGTGGTTTTTACGTTTCTCTGAGCATTAAGAGAAAGGATGTTTGTGTTAACTATTAAACCCATTTTGTTCCTCCTTGATTTTTGTCAGATGCCTTAATTCAGGCTCCTGACTTACATTGGCTTCCATGCCAATTTGAGCAGACTTATGCCTGCTTTGCAACCGTTTAAAGATTTAGGTCATTTCACTGGTGCCATTCTGCCGCGTTACATCCAGCATGTTCCAGTTTTTCATTATCACTCCTTTCCTGACCATCATCTTCATTTCCTTTAGGTTATATATCGGCACGCTTAAAAAAAACTTTAGCGAATAGTTGTAAATTTATTTTCCAATTAATGCGGGGTGGCTTAATAATCGTAACTATTTGATAAAAGTGCTTAATTTAACAATCATATCTCATACTTGATAATATTCAATACAATAAGTTATCAGAATATGTACTCATACAAAATAATACTTATCATCTTTTTTGATTCTTATATGCATGGAGAAAACTCCCCGAAGTATACGGCTGATCTGACGGATCATATCATCGGATACCAGATTCGGCGGAATAACTATGCGCAATCTGTCAAGCGACATTACAAGCATATCGCCAGATAGTTGACGTGTCTGTGCGCGGTTACTCAATAACAGTCCGTAATGGAATAAACATGGATACCGAATAAATGGGGCGCTGCTGAATCGATAAAAAAGGGGAAGGGATTTTTTAAACGACTTCCTGGTATGTTTTTTCCGGTCTGTCCAATACCACCTGGACCCCCATCATGGCACGGGAGTTTATTACTATTGGGCCCTGAAAGTTGGCGATAACGTCCTCACCATCCACCCTCATGGTTACAAGTACGGCAAGGTCATCCTTGTTTTCAAGTTTGATAAACTGCTTCACGGAGTTGTCCAGATTCAGGGAATAATCCTCGACGATCAGCGTCGGAGACACGACGATAAACGCTATGTCAGGATCATCTACCGCCTGAAGCCATTTAAGCGGGGTGTCCTTGTGGTCTATGATAAAGAAGCGGTTCAGGTCCGGCAGGCCTACGAGGCCGGACGCAAAATGAATTACCTTTTCTTCTTTAACTTCCAGCATACCGAATCGTGAAGTATTGATTTTGATCATTTTGACCTCAGTGCTTTATTGATTTTTGTAAATTCGTCCATAAAGAGATTGGATGCCCTGAAATTTTCATCCCTGATCTTTTCGTATAGTTCTTTTCTGTATATCCTCAGCCCTGAGGGGGCCTCTATTCCTATCCTTACTGAATTCCCTTTTACCTCGACTATTGTAATGGTGATATCATCACCAAGTTTGATAGATTCATCTGACTTCCTTGTCAATACCAGCATCCTGCCTCCTGTTTATTTAAGAAGTAAAAAAATGGAAATTGAGACATACAGACTTTACAAATTGAGTATGCCCTGTTTTTTCCCGATTCCAGTTTTTACTTATTCTAGTTTAAAAAATCCAGCAGCGACTGTGATAAAATTTCCGCGCCCGATTGTCTCAAAGACTGCAGAGCGACTTCCGTCTTTGATATTTCACTTACCGTGTATGCGATATCGGTGTCTTCGACGTCCGACAGGAACGTCTTTAACGTCACATTCCTATCGTCAAGATTATATTTTACTGCATCAAGAGAATTAAGCCTGGCGCCTATACCGGCGCGAGTATTCGCGACCTGATCAAGGGCATTACTCATGTCATCTATCGCTGTCTGCGCTCCCGCCTGCGCTACATCAGGATCAGAATCGGTTAAAGCCGTATACAGGTTATCAAGGCTTTTCATAAATGAAACTCCGCCGTAGCTGAAAGCATCACTGCCGATGATGTTTTCCGTCATGGAATATCCGTTATCTATCAGTATATTTATCTCGTTTGAATCGCCCTGATATGTATAGCTGCTGTCAAAAGCTGCGGTACTTGTTTTATAACCTGAAAAAATATACCTGTTGCGAAGACGACTGTTGGACAATTCTAAAATATGATCTCTCAACTGAGCTACTTTCTCTGCGAGCTTGGCCCTGTCGTTCTGACCTGGAGTATTGGCTGCCTGAACCGCAAGTGTTTTCGCTTCATCCAAAGCACTAGTAACGGAAAATAAAGCCGTATCTGCGCTACTTAAATATGACTCGACCTCGTCGATATTTCTCCTGTATTGCTCTATCTGATTGATACTCACCTTATAATCCATCGCCTTCATCATCCCTGACACATCGTCGGACGGACTGTTGATCTTCTTGTTTGTCGCGAGCATATTGCTCAGTTTAGCCATAGAACTTAAATTACTGCTGAGCGACCTCGTAAGCTGATTGAATATTGCAAATGACGTAATTCTCATAAGTTGATTATCATCTCCATCAGTTCATCGGTTACTTTAATTATTCTTGCTCCTGCCTCGTACATGCGCTGATATCTGAGAAGATTGGCGGCCTCTTCATCAAGTGAGACGCCCGATATCTCGTCTCTTTTCTTTTGCAGTTCGAAACGGAGATTGTCATCGTATGTAAGACTGTCTGTGGCCGCCTTGCCCATTATTCCAACGTCAGAAACTATCCCCTGATAATATTCCTCAAATGTGGCGTTACTGAGATCAGATATCCCCGATTGATATAATGAAATAATACTCAGCGCATTTACATTGTTCCCTCTTTCCCCCGTAACACTTACATCGGTATCAGAAACAGCTATTTTGTCCGTTTGCGATCCCGAAATGGCGACGCCGAGGTTTTCGATGACGCTTGTAAGCGGACTGATAAAAAAGCTGTCGTCCGCGGCAGGGGTCCCGTCGATCACAACATCTATACCATTAAAAGAAATCGTGCTTCCGGCGGAGTAAGTTTGTCCGGTCGCAACAGCAGCACCGGTAGTATGATTTACTATGTTATAGGTAGAAGAATCCGTAAAATTAATATCATATTCGTCCAGAGTAAGAGCAGAGGCATCACTTACAGATGAGGATGAAACATAACCTCCGGTCGAATCGCTGCTGCTGTAAATCTGCAGCGCATTAAAAAAATTATTACCAGTGGAACCGTCCAGTCCGTAACCGGCGCGATGAATGATATTCGTCTCATTGGATATTGATGCGATCAGTTTCCTCAGATCATGCAGAGAGTTGTCTTCAATATCACTCCTGACGTCAAAAAATCCGCCGAGCTGTCCCTTTTCAAATTCAGATGATATGTCTCTTCCCCTTGCATATACACCCCTGTTTCCGTCAATATCGACTTCCGTCGTAAGCGCGTACGAGCCCTGCACGTTAACAAGACTTTCCCCGCCGACAAGGATATTGACCCGGCCATCATTATCTTCATACCAGGTATAATCCATGAGTTCGGCAAGTTCGTTCAGTTTACTGTCCCTCTGGTCTCTGAAATAACTTGCTTTGTCGGAGCTGAGCCCTGCTTCCAGTTGAGCTATTTTCTCATTTAAAGACGCGATATTCGACGTCAATGAATTAATGTCGTCTACAACATTGCGTATGTCATTGTTGATTTCCTTCAGCGTGTCCTTGATGTCTCCCTCGATCTGCTGCGCAGTATGGACAAGGGACGTTGCTTTCTGAAGCAGAGCGGTCCTCTGAGGCTGCGCATCAGGATTGGCAGCGACGTCCTGCCAGGCGTTAAAATAATCCTTTAATGCGTTCCCCAGCCCAAGGTTCTGGGCCTCATTGAATATCTGCTCAATATGACTTAACCCGCGATCAAGAGCGAATGACCTGCCGTAGCTTTCATTCTGACCTATAATCTGCAAGTGTATAAAATTATCATAATGCCTTCTGATATCAACACTGCCTACGCCCCGTCCGATATAATTCCCCATCAGCTGGACGGGGTTTGCAACTTCGAGGATCGCCTCATGTCTGCTGTAACCGGGAGTATTGACATTGGCGATGTTATTACTTACTACATTCAAAGCCGTCTGGCTCGCAAATATGGCGGATCTGCCTATATCAAAAAGTCCTGCAAGCGACACCTATGTCTCCTTTGACAAAAGAACACCTGATGTATTCTGGTTTTGTTCTTTCCTGAACAAATTAAAAAAATTAAGATTGTTTTTTACATGATTTAGTGAACGGTCTATCAAAATGGAATTGACCCTGTTCATTTCCTCTACGCTCTGAAGCAGAGACAGGAGTAGAGAGCGAATCTCATGGAACGCGCTGTTTCCAGTACACTGGCCCAATCTGTCGAGATTTATATCCATTTCAAGACCATTGTCCTCGGCAAACTGTTTTATTAATCTCTGCCTTTCTTCTTCGAGCAGCCTCAGTTTCATTATCACCGTGTCTTTTTCCTTGGATATCTCATCGACTTTTTCAGAATCAATCTTGACAAGGCATTCCCTTTCCCTGTTAAGTAAGTCCTGAAAGACTTTATACGTTTTGATCTGCTCCTGCAGTATGCTTACTATGGCCTTATCTGATGTCATAACTCTTCTTCTAATATCTTTTCCGCCACTTTATACGAATCAAAGTTGTAATTTCCGGCGTCAATCGCCTTTTTCAGTTCCTCGACTCTGTCCATTCTTACTTCCGGAAGCTTCTCGATAAGGCCCATCAACTCACTGATTTCCTTGGACCTGCCCGACAGGCTTATCTTGTCTCTGCTATCGGATTTTTGAACGCCATCCTTCTTTTCTGCATCCTGATTCTTTTTGAGCTCCTGCACCTTTCCATACAGTTCATTACCGTCAAGTGGATTATTACCCTGAATTTTCATCTTCCGACCCCCTTTTGTACAAAGACTTCTTTCATACTATCCTTTCATTATTATTTTACGGCCAGTGTAAATATTCTTTACATCAGCCATTTTTCATATCGGTTATTTTGTCAATAACTTTAATATTTTTTTACCTGTCATCATTCTGACTTTTATCGGCTCCCTGTGACCTTTCCAGCCAATTCATTATAGCATCCTGCAAGCCGATACCTCTTTCGGCAAACAACTTTGAAATCTCCATGTCAAACATACTCATATAAGTGTCATTTCCATTATCTTTTTTTTCATCAGACAGGTTGTTATTGGTCTCTCTCATTATCTTCAGAAGCTGATAAGTAAAAAGCGACTCCATCTCCTTTGCAACTTTCCTGTACTCCTCTTTTTGACTTCCGGCTGCATTCAGTTTGTGTTTACTGTCTGAGATCCTATTGTCATGAACATAATCTGATGCATCTGCAATAACTGCCTGCCGAATACCTGATGCATTCAGTGGATTTATCATATTATCTCCAGTTCGGCCCTTAACGCACCTGATGCCTTCAGTGCCTGAAGAATCGATATTAAATCACGCGGTGTCACGCCAAGGGTGTTCAGGGCCCTGACGACCTGTCCCAATGTGACGCCTGAAACAGGTATAAGAGACGCCTTTTGCTCACTGACCGAAATATTAGTCCGCGGGATAACGGTAGTCTCGGCCTTTTCAGGAGCGAACGGAAGGGGCTGCGAAACCTCCGGCATTTCTTTTATTTCTATTGCGAGAGATCCGTGGGCAATAGCAACAGGGGAAATCCTGACGTTGTCCCCGATAATTATGGTCCCGGTCCTTTCGTTTATTACTACTTTCGCAGCCGTATCGACCGTGACATTCATCTCGTCTACTTCAGTGATCATCCTGACGATATTGTCCTTGTAAACCGGCGGGACCGTCACTCTGACTGATGACGGATCAACGGAATATGCATATTCACCGTTGAAGGCTTTGTTAATTTCCCTTGATATCCTGTCTGCAGTAGCAAAATCGGCCTTGTGCAGAAACAGCCTTATTTCTCTCCCGTCACCAAGGACAAAGAACGGCTCTCTTTCTATTGTTACTCCTTCAGGGACCTTCCCCGCGGTAGGATGATTTTTCTGTGCAGTAGCGCCTTCACCCTCTGCAGCAAATCCCCCTATGGAAACAGGGCCCTGGGCAAGGCCGTAAACCTTGCCGTCAGGGCCTTTCAGGGGGGTAAGAAGCAATGTGCCGCCTTGAATACTGCTTGAATCGCCAATAGTAGATACAAGGGCATCGGTTTTTATGCCCGGTTTCGCAAAAGGTGGAAGTGTAGCCGTAATAACCACTGCCGCGATACTTTTAGTCTTAATGTCGTTGGGATTTACCGTCACACCCATTCTCTCAAGCATGCTCGAAATACTCTGTATGGCTGTCTTTCCCTTATCACCGGTCCCGTTGAGACCGACTATAAGCCCGTATCCGATCAACTGATTGTCTCTGACTCCCTCAAAGCTTGCGATGTCCTTTATACGCTCAGCATGAACGACAGTGAACAGTGAATAGTTAACTGCAGCCAGCAAAAGAAGAGCCAACACAGATTTTGAGACTGTCTTAAACATTATTTTCATTATCCTCAAGTATCTCCTCCCTGTTCACTGTCATCAGAACGGCCAAATGTAATCAAGCGTCCTTACCATCCAGCCCGGACTCTGCTTTTCCTGCAATACCCCGTCTCCAACATAATAAACCTGAGCGTCAGCTATTTTACTGCTCAACACTGTATTGTCTGATGTAATATCATCCGGCCTTACCATTCCACTGAGCACCAGTATCTGCTTCTCATTGTTTATTGTCAGCTCTTTTCTTCCCTCCAGAATAAGGTTGCCGTTAGCCATTACCTCAACGACCTTGGCGGTCACAGTGGCAACCAGTGTCCCTTCCCTGGTGGTGTCGCCCGCCCCTTT
>JBFLYJ010000399.1:0-3469 GCA_040756635.1 Nitrospirota bacterium | reverse complement strand
CAGCTGCAATGATGATTATCAGTGTCTTACTGCCTTTTTTCGGCGGGGCAGGCGCCTCTTCCTTAAGTTCATCTTTTTCATCTGCCATTATTGATCCTCCAATTAATTAATAAACTTTGTTCATTTCGTAAATACAGCTCAACCTTTCACGAATAACACACTGCATAATACAAATATCATGCCCGCGAAAAGGCATTGATTTATTGGGATTATCCATCTTATTTAATCGTCAAAAATATGACTTGCGGGATAGCTTCTTGTCTATTTAAAATGTATTACCTGGATTTATCGTTGATCGATTCTTTAATCTCTGTCCCGATTCCTCCCAGTTGATTTTTCTCCATCCTGTTGGGAAGTTGCCCTGCAGGCCATTAAAGTAATCAAATTATAGTTCCGATAACGATGCATAAGATGCATGTCAGCTTTTTGATTTGATTGATATTTATGTTCGAACAATGCGTTTTGGTATTTTTCATCGGGAAGAAACTTAATGAAAAACGAGGGTCATGATGCACACAGCAAGACTTAGAAAACTGCTCAGAGATATAAATGATGAAAATGCCTCAAAGAGACGCGCTGCCGCAGAAGGTCTTTCGCAAGGGGATGAAAGGGCCATTTATCCTCTTATCAGGGCCCTGAAAGATAATAACTTCGGAGTGCAGGACGCGGCTATGCGGTCACTTATGGAAATCAAGGGAGAGGCCACTGTGTACATGCTTCTGCCGCTCCTGAGGGAAAACTCGTTTCTCAGAAACACTGCAATAATGATAATCAGGGAAGTGGGCAGGATTGCCGTTCCACTGCTACATGTACTTCTGGATGACAGAGATGATGATATCAGGAAATTTGCACTCGATCTTATTCATGATATTCAGTACTGCAAGTACCCGGAAAAACTCGTTCAGATGCTCGTGGAGGATCCCAACGCCAACGTCCGCGCGGCAGCGGCAAAAACTATCGGCATGCTTCAATATGATAAAGCCACACCCCAGTTAATAAAGGCTTTATCCGATGAGGAGTGGGTCTGTTTTTCGGCCCTCGAGGCCCTCGCATGCATAAAAAATGACAGCGCCATGGACGCAATAATTGAACTGCTTGACAACCCTTCCGAAACCATAAGATACGCAGCCATTGATGCAATCGGGAAGTTCTCCTCTGAAAAAGCTGTCGGGGCCTTGACGGGGCACATAACAAAAGCCGACGGCTTTGAGAAATTTTCAACTATTAAAAGTCTCGCCAGGATGGGCTCCGTCCCCTCCATACCCGGAGTCAAGGAGGCGCTTCTTGAAATGCTGAAGGGTGACGACTGGGAAGACACGTCAGTCGCGCTCAACGGTCTTGTCGCCCTTAAGGCCGAGGACGCCATTTATCACATGATCGACATTGCAGGTTCCTTCGACCTTTCAGAGCCTGTCAGCGAGGACAGGTTCATCGCCATTAAGAAAGCCGTTCAGAGTTATGGATGCAGCGAGCATCTCATAGCACTGCTTAACGATGATTCGATTAAATACAGAGGTAAAGTCACAGTAATAGAAATAGTGGGCGATTTAAAATGTAAAAAATCCGTCCCGCCACTTATTGCGCTTTTAAAAAGTGATTTCAGGGACGTCAGAAGGACAAGTATAAAATCGCTGGGGCAGATAGAGAGCGACGAGGCAAAAGAATGTCTCATCGAGGCAATTTCCGATGACGACAGTCATGTCCGGAAGACGGCCGTTACCGCACTCGGGAAAATAGGAGAAATGGCGGCATTCGAGCCCCTGATGAGGATGCTTCATAATGAAAATTATAATGACGTAATAGAAGAATTCATTATTGCGCTTATGAACATCAATGCAGCCGCTTTCCTGTCGCGCATAGGTGAATATAATGAAGACATCCAGAAGCTTGCCGCAAGATACTTACCGCGATGCAATTCGGAGATCACATGCTGAACCTGTCCCTTGCAGAAGGAACATTCAAAGACATACGAGATTATATATATGACAACAGCGGCATATATATAGCAGACTCCAAAAAATATCTGATAGAAAACCGCCTTTCACGAATACTTCAGGAAAAGAATCTTCAGAGTTTTGAGGATTATTTCAGGCTGATAAAATTCAGTTCAAACGGGAATGAACTCACGCGACTTTTCGACGCTGTCACTACGAATGAGACTTATTTTTTCAGGGAACCGCAGCAACTGACAGTCTTCTCAGACGGAATATTGTCTAAATTATCAGGTCAAAACAGGATATTGAAAAAACTGAAGATCTGGTCAGCGGCCTGTTCCTCGGGAGAAGAACCATACACCCTTTCAATGATACTTTTTGAAAAAGGGATTTCGTCCGATAAATTTGAAATATATGCGTCCGACCTGAGTGAAGGTGTCCTGGCCTCTGCAAAAAGGGCAGTGTACAATTCCTATTCTGTAAGGAACGTACCTGAGCCATATATGAAAAAATACTTCTCCTGCAACGGCCAGTCATATGCCCTGAACAATGCGGTGAAAAACACCGTTAAATTCATGAAGGTCAATCTTATCGACAACAGTAACATGTCGTCTCTCCGGTGTATGGATATTATTTTCTGCCGGAATGTCCTTATATATTTCGACACCAAATCAAAACAGAAGGTCGTTTCCAATCTCTATGACAGTTTAAATCCCGGAGGTTATTTATTTATCGGACAATCCGAGAGTCTGCATAACGTTACGAGGGCTCTTAGACCCTGCGTTATTAATAAAGTCATAATGTACCAGAAGGTGTAAACATGAAAAAATTATTATTAATAACAAAAAGAGTTAATCACGGATTTCATGTATCAGGGGACACGCCATGAAAATTATGATCGTCGACGATTGTCAGACAACAAGGAAGCTTCTCGGGCACTATTTAAAATCCAGAGGATATACGGTAGTTTTCGCAGAGAACGGACTGGACGCCATCGAGAAACTCGGTACGGACACTGTGAATCTTGTCATGACGGACCTCAATATGCCTTACATGGACGGCATGGAATTAACAAGAACACTGCGTGCGGACCCGAACCTGTCCGATATCCCGATATTGATGGTCACTACGGAAAATGATGAAGAGGAGCGGGAAAAGGCATACAGCAATGGCGTCAACGGGTATCTTGTAAAACCCGTAACAGGCGATGCCATAGCGCAAAATATAAAAAATATTATTAAGCAGTTTTTTACCCAAGGAGGAATGCAGAATGGTTGATCAGAACATGAAGATACTTGTAGTTGACGATTTTTCGACGATGAGAAGAATCGTTAAAAATCTGCTCAAGCAGATCGGTTATGCAAACATCGAGGAGGCCGAAGATGGGCAACAGGCGTACTCAAAACTGAAAACCGGTGGTTTCAGTTTCGTAGTCAGCGACTGGAATATGCCCAATATGGACGGACTCGACCTCCTGAAAAAGGTAAGGAGTGATCCTGAATTAAAAGATATGCCTATCCTCATGGTCACTGCCG
>JBFLYJ010000398.1:0-3473 GCA_040756635.1 Nitrospirota bacterium | reverse complement strand
AGGGACATCTCCTCCGTTCTCTCCGGCGACGAATCGAGATAGCAGTGACCGCAGCGCTGGTTGCACCTGCTCCCGAGCATAACGCAAAGGATGGTGATGTCTTCAGCCCTTACCTCTGAATATCCGGCTTCTTTCAGTTTTTTATCAAAAGTATTCATACAATCTCATTATCAAGTTGAAGCGGTTTAAATACGATTCGTTCCCTTTGTAGTGCGGTCCGGCATCACGGCTCCATTTTCACGGTCTCTCCGTTTTTAATTATCTTCATGTCAACATCAGACATTGTGATTCCGGGTTCCACGATCGTAAGATTGCCCAGCGATCCCGGGAAATTCTTTATCTTCAACAGTTCCCTCGCGATCTGCTCGGAAGTCGGTTTCTTTATCGATCCCGTGTTTATAATCGCGTGATTGACGAGCATTAATATGTCATACGTATTTGGTCCCGCTACGGCAGGCTCATAGCCGAATCTCTTTTTATAGGCATCCACGAAATCGTTTGTGGGATGGGGAGAGCTTACAAACCAGTAGCCTTCAAAAAGGTCTTTTTCCTTGGTAAGTTCAAAGGATTCAACTGCGGTCAGCGGCGTATTGTCGCCGGCCTCCCTGAGCTGTTTGGTCAGTATTTCCATCGCCGGGGTCTGACAGTAGTACACATAAATGTCCGCTCCCTTGCCTTTTACCCTCGCGATCTGTGCCCGGAAATCCGTCGCGTCCATCGGGAAAGACTCGTCGGACACCATTTCCATTCCCAGTTTGTCTGCAGCGGCCTTCAAATCGTCCCTGTAGATCTTGAACCCCTCATAGGTCGTCTCATAGAACACGCCGTATTTCTTTATTCCCCTCTTTTTCATCTCTTCCGCGAGACGGCCGTTCAGGACTTTGGACGGCGCCCAGTGGAGAAAATTCGTAGGCCCATCCGCAATGTATTCCATGACAGCGACCGAATAGTGAAGTGTCTTTGACTTCTTTGCCATCGGGCTGATTACCTTGCCGCCGCCGAGGGTTATGATGGCGTCTACCTTGTCGACATTGATAAATTTATTACCTATGGTAGCGTCCAGTTTGAGGTCGAGCTGATCGTCTTCAATAATAAGATCATAGTCGAACCTTGACGTTGTGCCGATCTGCTCCTTTGCCAGTATGAGAGAGTTTTTCATCGCTTCACCTATGTATGCAACCGGTCCTGACAGGGGCACTACAAGGCCTATCCTGTATTTCTCCTTTTTGCTTTCCGCCGATACCAGTCCGTGAATCAGGAGTACCGACATGACAAGGACACAAACTGCAAATTTTACCGCTTTACTCATAATCCCTCCTTTAAAGTTTATATTCAGCTATACAAGCAGTTCGCTGCAGCTTACTCCGGCCCCTGCCGTGCAGACTAAACAGAGCGGCTGGGTCACGATTTCCCTGCTGATCAACTCTCCATAATTAAAACTATCCAGGCCCGAATTCGCCGCTTTTACGGGGATGTCCAGCACCCTCCAGTAGTCGCAGTCATAAGTCTTCTTGCCGTCAAGGGAGAAAGCTACGCTCGTCCTGCACATCATGTTTTCCACGGTCGCGGGATTGAAATTATGCTCCAGCTCTTTCATATAGTCATTCAGCCGCTCCCTGGACAGTCTCTTTGCAAACCTCCCTATGGGCATATTGTTTATGGTAAACAGGTTATTGAAAACGATGCCGTGCATCTCCTGCAGTTTTTCCCTGAAGACCATTTCGAGCGCCTTTGCTTCAGGCGGCATTTTCGCTTCCGGCGGGTTATACAGCAGGTTCAGTGTAAGGTTGCTTCCTTCTCTTCCATAGCCCAGTCTGTTCAGTATCTTCAGTGCAGATATTGATTTTTTATACGCCCCATTGCCCCTTACCCTGTCTACTTCATCCCCCATGTAATGAGGCAGCGACGCGTTGATCATTACCCGGTGCCCGGCAAGAAACTCCGGTATATCTTCAAATCCCGGCTCAAAAAATACTGTCAGATTTGAAGCAAGCATAACCTGCCTGCCCATGTCTGCTGCCGATTTGGCAAAATATCTGAAATGGGGATTCATTTCAGCCGAGCCGCCGAACAGGTTGATTGTATGGATCGCCGGGTTTTGTCTCAAGACATGCAGGAATTTCTCCAGCGTCTCCAGAGTCGCCTCCTCGTTCCTGTCGGGCCCTCCCTCCTGATGGCAATGGGTGCATCTCATGTTGCACTTAGGCCCCATAAACACTTCTATGGCAGAAATACTCTTCGCCTTCAGCGGATATTCTCCGTACTCGTTTAATTTTTTATCAAAAGCATTCACTAAGTCCGATTCTCCTTATAAAAAGGGACGGCCCAACCACAGACCGTCCCTCTAATAAAGTTAAGGTGCGGTCTGCGGTATTAACGGTCCAGTTTCACAGGCTCACCGTTCTTGATTATTTTCAGGTCAACATCGGACATGGTAATGCCGGGCTCGATGATGGTCAAGCTGCCGAGTGATCCCGGGAAGTTCTTGATTTTCAGAAGCTCCTTTGCGACCTGTTCTGAAGTCGGTTTCTTTTCAGAACCGGTGTTCTTGATCGCGTGGTCGATAAGCAGGAACATATCGTACGCGTTTGGTCCGCCTACCGCAGGCTCCATGTTAAACCTCTTCTTGTATGCTTCAGCGTATTCTCTTGTAGGATGCCCGGAGCTTACATACCATAAACCTTCAAAGAGGTCTTTCTGCGTTGTCAGTTCGAAAGACTCTACGGAAGTCAACGGGGTCTTGTCGCCGGCCTCCCGGAGCTGTTTGGTAAGTATTTCAATCGCAGGGCTGCCCATGAACAGCACGTAGATCTCCGCCCCCGATCCTTTTGCATTGGCTATCTGTGTGCGGAAATCCTTTGTAGTGTCAAGAAAGGTCTGGTCGGTCACCATCTTCAGCCCCAGTTTATTGGCCGCCTTTGTGAGATCGTCCAGATAGAACTTGAATCCCTCATAGGTGGTCTCCCTGAACACGCCATACTTCTTGATTCCCCTGCGCTTCATCTCCTCGGCCAGCAGATCATTCAGTGCCTTGGAAGGCGCCCAGTGGATGAAATTCGTCAGGCCTTCAGCTATATACGGCTGCACGGACACCGAGTAATGCAGCACCTTGGCCTTTGTCGCCAGCGGCGTGATAATCGGACCCGCCGTTGCTCCGAGGGTCAGTATGGCATCGACCTTGTCAACGTCAATAAGCTTGTGGGCCGCGCTCGCGTTTAATTTCGAGTCGTTCTGGCTGTCTTCAAAGATGAATTCATAATTGAACTTCGGTACGATGAGCTGTTCTTTTGCCAGCGTCAGGGAATTCTTCATGGCATCCCCGATGAAAGCGTAGTCCAGCGACATCGGCGCCACGACGCCTATTTTATAAGTCTCTTTTTCGCCCTTGGCGAAGACAAGCATCGCCGGCACAAGCAGCAAAAGCAGCGTGAAGCTGATAATGATTTTGAGTCTCCTGTTCATTCTTTTCTCCT